>JALZEC010000029.1 GCA_030862235.1 Actinomycetota bacterium
CCTCCGACGCGGGCGAAGCGACCTGGCCCCCGACGGCATCCCGGACGGCGCGGAGCCCGGCCAGCTGCGCCTGGCACGGCGCACACCCCGCGGCGTGGGCGGCCGCGCCCTCGTCCTCGCCGTCGAGCGACGCGCTCAGCGCCTCGAAGTCCGGATGGTCACTCATCTTCAGTCAGTTTGACGACGGCCCGGCCCCTGCTGGTTCCCTTCCCCGCTCTCGTCGCCTGTGCGACAAGGTTTTCCCGGTTTCTCGCTTCTGCCCGTCCAGCCGAAGCCTGAGAGTCGGGAGAGAGGGGTTTGGATCGAGAGGGGCGAGAAACCGGGCAAACCTCTCCTTTCAGGGCACGAGGAGCGGCGCCAACGCCGCCCTCGCCCGGGCAATGCGAGACCGCACCGTTCCCGGCGGGATGTCCAGGGTCTCGGCGATCTCTTCGTAGGACAGGGAGCACAGGTCGCGCAGCACGACGGCAGCCCGGAACTCGGGCGTGAGCGTGGCCAGGGCGGCGTCCAGGTCGATCCGGGTGACCGCTCCCTCCGCCGGATCCGGTGACGCCGGCGCCGGCCGCGGCCCCCGCCCTGCTCCCTGACGATCGATCCCGACCGCCTCCGGCTCGGGCAGGCCCGGGTCGGGACGCCGGCGCCGGCGCCGCAGCTCGTCGAGGGCGGCGTTGGTGGCCACGCGGTAGGCCCACGTGCTGAACGACGACCGGGCGTCGAAGCGGGGGAGTCCCCGGACGATCGCCATCAGCGCCTCCTGGCACGCGTCGGCCGCGTCGGCGTCGTTCCCCGTGAGACGCCGGCAGAGCGCGTAGAGGCGGTCGTAGTGGAGGCGGAGGAGGCGGTCGAGCGCCGAGCGGTCCCCCTCCTGAGCAGCGGTGACCAGCTGGCGGTCGTCAGGAGTGCCGATGGCCGAAGGGTAGCGACGCCCCCTACTCGGCGGCGTGACCCGTGACCCGCACCTCGTTGAGGCTCACCTGGTTGGCCGGGCCGAGGTCGGTGATCCACAGCAGGACGGCCCCGGCTTGTCGCTCGTCGAGCGACCACCTCGTCTCCCCGTTGATCCCGTTCTTGCTCGCCACCGACTCGCCCCAGTCCTCCAGGCGCGACTTGGGCGAATCGGCTACGTACACCCGGGCGCTCCACCCCCTACTGGTGGTGGAGACGACGAGGTCGTCGAGACGTGGTGCACCCTCGAGGACGAACACGACCCCGACGCCCTGCTTCAGGTCTCCGAAGCGGGACGTGGTGTACGTCTCGGTCGTCCACGCCGTCGCTGGGTCGCCGTCCATCAGGAGCGGCAGCTCGGCGTCGTGTTCGGCGCCGCTGCCCGGCGGCGGGTCGAAGGAGAGGGTCCGTTGGATGGGGAGCGCCTCCTGGCCGTCGTCCCCACCGCCATCGGTGTTGAAGAGCCGCTGGCCCGTCTCGGTCCGAGCGAAGAGCAGGCCCATGATGCCCAGGGTCACCGCCACGACCATGATCATGGCCACCGGGTAGAGCCAGGAGCGCTCGCTCTCGCGGAAACTGGGGGCGCGAGTGCCTTCGGGCGGGGTCGGGTCTCGCACGACCATGGGCGCGGCGTCGTCGGGGGCGAGGTCGATCGACAGGAGGGCGGTCTGGAGGTCGGCGGCGCTGGGGTAGCGGTCGTCGGGATGCTTGGCCAGGCAGCGCATGACCACGGCCTCGAGCGGCTTGGGGATCCCGGCGCGCAGCTGTCGGGGACTGGGCGGGATGCTGCTGGCGTGGTGGAGGGCGATGGCTACGTCCGTCTCGCCGACGAACGGCGGCCGGCCACAGAGCATCTCGTAGAGGACCACCCCCAGGCTGTAGATGTCGGCCCGTCCGTCCCCCGGCTCGGCGTTCACCTGCTCCGGCGACAGGTACTTGGCTGTGCCGACCATCGACCCGCTCTGGGTCAGATCTCGGCTGAACGCGCTTCCCTGCCCGTCCTCCCGGACAGCCGCCTTGGCGATGCCGAAGTCCGCCACCTTCACCCGGTCGTCGTCGCCCAGCAGGATGTTCCCCGGCTTGATGTCGCGGTGGACGATCCCCTGGCGATGGGCGTAGTCGAGTGCGGCTGCCACCTGGACTGCGACCCCCACCGCCCGCTGCGGGTTGAACGGGCCCTGCTGGGACAGCAGCTCGTAGAGCGTCCGGCCGTAGACGAGCTCCATGACGATGTACGCCAGACCGTCGTCGACGCCAGTGTCGAAGATGGCGACCACGTTGGGGTGGGCCAGGCGGGCGGCGGCGACCGCCTCCCGCCGGAACCGCTCCCGGAACGAGTCGTCCTGGGCGAGGTGGGGGAGCAGGATCTTCACTGCCACAGGCCGTCCGAGGATGTCGTCGGAGGCCTCCCACACCTCGGCCATGCCCCCGCGCGCGATGGGCTGTTTCAGGCGATAGCGCCCGGCGAGGACGCTCTCGGCGTTGATCCGAGGGGCTTCGGGCACCGGCTGCCACGGTACCGAGCCAGGGCGGGAACGGCCAAGCAGGGGGCTTTGACGGTGGGCGGATCGGGGAAGGCACGAACCATGCCTGAACTCGTCGTGCTCGACCCTGCCACCGGACAGACCCTCGCCCGCCTGGCCTGCTCTGACGCCGACACCCTCGTCGCCACCGCCCGCGCCGCGCACTCCGGGTGGGAGCGGACGGCGCCAGGGGAGCGGGCGGCCGTGCTCAAAGCCGGTGCCCGTCGTCTTCGGGACGCGCTCGACGACCTCGCCCTGCTGCAGACCCGGGAGAACGGGAAGCCGCTCGACGACTCCCGCGGCGGCGTCGAGGCAGGGATCGGGGCGATCGAGCAGTACGCCGAGCTCGGCCCACTCCACCGGGGTCGAGCTCTCCAGGGCGCCTGGGGCGCGACCGACTGGATGGCCAGGGTGAGCCGGGGAGTGGCCGCCCTCTGCCTGCCGTGGAACGACCCCGTGGCCATCGCCTGTGCGCAGATCGCGGCCAACCTCGTCGTCGGCAACACCGTCATCTGCAAGCCGAGCGAGAAGACGCCGCTGGCCACGGCCGAGGTCGTCCGCCTGCTCAACGAGGAGCTCCCCGAGGGCGTGCTCCAGCTGGGAGTGGGGGATGGCGAGCTGGGCGCCGCCCTCGCCGCCGATCAAGGGGTGGACGTCGTGGTCCACGTCGGCTCGGTCCAGACGGGACGTTCGGTGGCCGCCGCCTGCGTCGCCCGGGGGGCCAAGGCCGTCCTCGAGCTGGGCGGCAAGGACCCGATGATCGTCGACGCCGGCGTCGACCCGGCCTGGGCGGCCGAGCAGGCGGCTTTGGGCTGCTTCGCCAACGCCGGTCAGATCTGCACCTCGGTCGAGCGGGTCTACGTCCACCGGGACGTGGCCGAGGGCTTCGTGGACGAGCTGGTGGCCCGGGCCAAAGCCCTCCGCCTCGGCCCCGGCACCGATCCCGACACCGAGATGGGGCCGCTGATCGACGATCGCCAGCGGGAGATCGTCGATCGCCACGTGCGCCAGGCCGTGGAAGCCGGAGCCGAGCTGCACTGCGGGGGTTCGGCCCTCGAAGGAGCGGGGTGCTTCTACCCGCCCACCGTGCTCACCAGTGTCAAGCCCGGGATGGCCGTGGTCGAGGAGGAGACCTTCGGCCCCGTCGCCGCCGTCCAGGTGGTCGACTCGTTCGAAGAGGCGCTCTCTCTGGCCAACGGCACCCCGTACGGGCTGGCCGCGTCGGTCCTCACCCCCTCCCTGGCCCACGCCCAGCGGGCGGCCCGCGAGCTGGCGGTCGGAACGGTCAAGATCAACGCCGTCTTCGGCGGCGCGCCCGGCGGCGCCGCCACTCCCCACGGCGCCTCCGGTGACGGCTTCGGGTACGGGCCCGAGCTGTTGGACGAGCTCACCCGAGTGCGCGTCGTGCACCTGGAGCCCCCGACCGCCCTGGCTGGCCCGGACGCACAACCCCGAGGCTGATCCATCCCCATCCTGACCGTCGGCCACGGCGCCCTTCCGGCCGCTGCCTTCGCCGAAGTCCTCAGCGCCGCGGGCGTCGAGGTACTGGTCGACGTCCGCCGCTACCCCGGGAGTCGCCGACACCCCCATTTCGCCCGGGAGGAGATGGCAGAGTGGCTTCCCGAGCGCGGCGTCGCCTACCGCTGGCTGCCGTCACTCGGCGGCCGGCGGCCGGCGGTGGCCGGCTCAGCCAACATCGCCCTGCGGAACGAGCAGTTCCGGGGCTACGCCGACCACATGGCCTCCGCCGAGTTCCAGGGGGGCGTCGAGGAGCTCCTGACCATGGAGGACGCTTCCCGCCGGGTGGCGGTCATGTGCGCCGAGGGGCTCTGGTGGCACTGTCACCGGCGGCTGCTGGCCGACCACCTCGTGCTCGTCGCCCGCGTCCCTGTCGAGCACCTGTTCCACGACGGCCGCGTGGTCCAACACGCCCCCGCCCCCGAAGCGCGCCGCGTGGACGGTCACGTGGTCTACGACGTCACATCCCAAGGCCCGCTCTTCGGCCAGCTGGAGCCCGAGTAGCAGTTAGCCGCCAGCCCCGAGGGACAGAGCAGACGGAATCCCGCTCAGGGCAGGAGGGCGTTCAGCCTCGGGGTGACCAGGGCGGCCGTTCCGAGGTTCTGCACCCGGA
>JALZEC010000046.1 GCA_030862235.1 Actinomycetota bacterium
GGTGTAGCTGGCCAAGAGGATGCCGCGACGGGTGATGGGATCCGGCGTGGGGTAGTTGAGCCGACGGACGGCGAGGTCGCAGACCGTGGCCCCGCCCTCGATGCCGTCATCGGTCTCCCAGATGCGGTCCCGGACCTGAAAGAGGATCTTGGTCGAGGCGGAATAGTTCAGCTGGCGGATCGCCCGCTGCTTCTCCCGGGTGAGCGGGGTGACGAAGTCGATTGTCGGGAGCACCGAGAAGGGGATGGTGCAGATGGCGAAGTCAGCCGTCTCGGAGAACCGTCCGGATTCCGTCTTGTAGTGCACGGTGACCGAGTGGGCGTCCTGCTCGACGGCCGTGACGTTGGTGCCGAAGCGGATGTCGTCGGCGAGGGACCGGTAGAAGGCGTTGGGCAGCTGGTCCATCCCGCCCACGATCTCCCGCATGTCCTCGTAGTGGCGACCGAGGTTCTCTCGGAGCTCCTCGACGACGGCATTGTTCAGCTCGGTCTCGACGAAGTTGAGGAAGCCGTACATCTCGATAGCGCCCTCGGAGAAGCCCCGCAGCTCGAGGAACTCGCGCAGCGAGTACTGGTCGTATTGCTTGGTGATCTCGGCCCACGCCCCCGGGCCGTGGTTGGCGAGCAGCTCGCGGATGTCGCTTGTGGCCTCGTCCCACAGCGAACTGACGGTGCGGCCGATCTCAGTCTCGGACAGCTCGAAGGGCAGAAGCCGGGGCTCGGCTTCGACCTCGCCCATGGTGAACCGGTTCCCTCCGATGTAGACGAGGCCGTTCGGGTTCCCGGTTATGAAGGGGCGCATCTCCAGCCCGAAGTGCTCGCAGTAGGCGAGGGTCAGCCGGTGTACGCCCGGGATCCGCATGGCTCCGGCCTCGGCATAAAGGCCGGGGGCGAAGGAGCGCATCGTGTAGATACGACCGCCCACCCGGTTCTGCGCTTCAAGGACGACGGGCTGGTGGCCCTGGCGCTTCAGCTCGTAGGCGGCGACGAGCCCGGCCATCCCGGCCCCGAGGACGAGCACACGGCGAGCCTCACCCGCCCGCCGTCCCAACCCTGAACCGGGGACAGCGAGGACATCGGCTTCGACCGGTTCGTCCATGAGCGGCTGCGCCTCGCCCCTGGCCAGCAGCTCGTGCTCGTGTTGGTGGAGGAGCTCCTCGGGGTCGTACGTCGGCATGAGCTCATGTTGCCTCCAGGATGGCCAGGATCTCCTCGCCGTAGAGGTCCAGCTTGGTGGGGCCGATGCCGGGAAGGGCGCGAAGGGCAGTCAGGCTGCGAGGACGGGCGGTGGCGATCCCGCGGAGGTACTTGTCGGTGAGGACGACGTAGGCAGGCACTCGGTCGCGGCGCGCGCGCTCTGCCCGCCACGCTCGCAGGGCGGCTTCCGCCTTCTCGGCTTCCGGGGACGGTGCCGAAGTGGCGGCCCGTTCGGATGAGGGGACTGCTCGGGGGGTCGGCGGTCGGGCCATCGGCCGCTCACGGGGAGCGGCGCCGGTGAGCTCGGGCAGGAAGGGGGAGGGACGGGCCGCGTCGCCCAGGACGACGACCCGGTGCCGGGCGCGGGTGATGGCGACGTGGAAGACGCGCCGCTCTTCCTCGACGTCGAGGGCGAGCCGGTGGGGCATGAGGCCGGCGGTGGCGCCGAACACGACGACGCGGTCCCACTCGCGTCCCTTCACCCGGTGCACGGTGGACAACGCGACTCCAGCCGGGTCGGCCTCCCGATGGAAGACGGTGCGCAACCACGGCTCGAACGTCTTCGGATCGGGATGGAGCCCGGCCACCTGCTCGAGCGCCTCCAGGTCGTCGAGGTGGCTCGATCCGCCCTCGCCCGCGCCGGACGAGTCGAGCATGCCCATGGCGCTGCCCAGACCGACCCTGTCCTTGACCACGGCCAGCGCGTGGCGGGTGGTGCCGGTCTGGACGGCCTCGGTGACGAGCCGGAGGTCGTCCACCAGGTCGTCCACCTTGGCCGCCACCTTCTCGTCTTCGATCTTCTTGCCGATGCCGGCCAGGCGGTCGAGGCTCATGTGGCCGCGCAGCCATTTTGGAAACCACTGAGGGAAGCCGCGGGACGGGCGCCGGTACACCTCGACCACGTCGGTGCCGGCGACCCGGTCGGGGTCGGCGCCGATGCGAAGGTAGGCCAGCGCGGCTCGGACACCGGTGCGCTCCAGCACGTCGGGGCGGAGGACGGAGTCGAGCGGGACGCCGGCTTCGGCCAGAGCGACCTGGGGGGCCAGCAGCAGGGAGTTGACCCGGGTGAGCACGGCGATGCTGGCCGGGCGGACATCGGGCTCGGCCAGCCAGCCGGCGACGATCTCGGCCACCGCCGACGCCCCACCCTCGGAGGGGTGTTCCCGGACGGTGAGGCGGTCGGTGTCGCTGGGCGCGTGGGGACCGGGCCGGATCTCCTTGGCCACCCGCCGCCGGTTGTACGAGAGCAGATGGCGGGCGGCGTCCACCACGGCCACCGGGCAGCGGTAGTTGACCTCGAGGGCGTGGTGGGCCGCTCCCGGGAACAGGGAGGCGAAGTCGAGGAGGAAGGTCGGGTCCGCTCCGGCGTGGCCGTAGATGACCTGGTCGTCGTCCCCCACACCGAAGACGTCGAGGTCGGGGGCGGCCAGCAGCCGCAGGAGGAGGACGTGGGCGGGCGTGAGGTCCTGGAACTCGTCGACGAGTAGGTGACGGCAGGAGGCCTGGGCGCGCCGGCGGAAGGCACCGTCGGACAGGAGCAGCTCGATGGCGCCGTAGATCTGCTCGTCGAAGTCGACAGAGTCGGCGGCGCGCAGGTACTGGCGGTAGGGGGCGAAGGCGACGGCGAGGCCGGGGACGTCGTCCCGCTCCTCCTCCACCTCCGTGGGGTCGCGGAACCCCAGACGCACAGCCGAGAGTGCCTCGAGATAGGGGCCGATGGGGTCAGTGTTGACCCGCCGCTGGCGCCGGGGGAGCAGGTCCTCGAGGATGCGACGGACCTCCCGTTCCTCGAGCACCCGCGGCGCGCGACCGCGGGCCTGGGCCAGGAGGGCCAGGCCCAGCGCGTTGAGCGTTTGCACGCGGGGCCGGAAGGCAGCACACCGCTGTTCGAGCTCGAGCTGGGCCTTCTTGTTGTACGCCACCGCCACGACCGTCTCCCGCTCGAAGCTCCGATCGACGATGAGGTGGCGCAGCCGTTCGGTCAGGACCCGTGTCTTCCCGGATCCCGCCGGCGCGATGACTCGGGCCGGGCCGGCACGGTGGGCGACGGCCGCCAGCTGGTCGGGGGCCAGGTCGGCAGACGGGTCGACAGCCGGTGGCACGACGGCGAGGCGCTCGAGCTCGACCGACTCGGCGTGCACGACCACCGTTGCCTCCTCCGCCGGGCCGAGGTCGAGGGGGCCGCGAGGACCGCCGTCGATCCACGCCGGCCGGCCGTCGGGAAGGGTGACGTCGGCCGGTCCGAGGGGGGTGGCGGTGGCGCCTGCCCGCTCCGCCTTCCGGCCCCACCACCAGATGGGCGCTGCGCCGCCACGGGCGTCGTAGTTGTTGGCCCAGAGGAGGAAGTGGAGTCGGTCGAACCATGGCTCGAAGCCGGCGCCCGCGGTCCAGGGCTCGAGGGCCCAGGATTGGGGCGCCCGGAAGGTGGCAGGGTCGACGTGAAGCTCGACGACCAGCGGCCGGCGGGTCACCCAGGCCTGGTGGAGGGCGGTGACGCACCGGGCGGGCGCGGCGAGTGCGTCGTCGTCGACGACGACCACCGGCGCCCCCAACCACGGGTCGGGGACGGCCTGCCCGGCGAGCAGGACCACCCCGCGGCCGAGCGCTGGCGGACCGGGTGTCGCGGGCACGACCAGGACGTTACGGCCCGCCTGTGACGTCCAGCGGCGGTACGTTCTGGGAAGTGGGCAAGGAGGATCAGCTCCGGGAGCTCGCCGAGCTCGTGGGGCAACAGGCGGGCAACCTCGACGTCTGGACGAGCGCCGAGCTGTGTGTCCTCGAAGTGCTGCTCCGCGAGCGCCTGACCACACTCGGCATCCAGCCGTCACCTGAGGTGGGCGCCTGCATGATGGCCGTGGCCCAGCTGCTCTCGGAACGGAGCCCCGAGTTCGGCGGCGACGCCCGCGACGCCTTGGCCGAGGTGGCCGTGCTCGGCCTCCGGCTGCTCGAACCCGAGGAGCCGTAGCGAGGCAGTCGGTCGACCCCGGGCGCAAACGAGCGTGCCTCGGGTTGGCACGGATGTGACTTGCTCGGTCACGCCTTGAGGGCATCAGCAGCCTTCAGGAGGTGGGGTCGTGGCAGGCATCGGCACAGCGAGGAGGGGCTCGGGGACGCTCCCTCAACAGACGGCGGATCGGGTGCTCACGAGGTCGTTCGTCCTGGTCCCGTCGGCGACGTTCGCCTACTTCGTGGCCATTGGGGCCCTGCTCCCGGCGCTCCCCCTCTATGTTCAGGGCCCGCTGGATGGCGGGACGGTCTCGGTCGGGCTCGCCGTTGGGTCGTTCAGCCTGGCCGCCCTGCTCCTGCGGCCCTGGGCGGGACGGCTGGGCGATCGGCGAGGGCGCCGGGTACTGGTGGTCGGCGGGGCGGCGTTGGTGGCCGCCTCGACCGCGGGGTACGTGGTGGCGACGTCGCTCGCCGTTCTCGTCGCCCTCCGACTGGTTACCGGGGCGGGCGAGGCCCTGTTCTTCATTGGCGTCGTGACCGCGGCCAACGATCTGGCGCCCGAGCATCGCCGGGCCGAGGCCATGAGCCTCTTCTCGCTGGCGCCGTACGCCGGCGTGGCGGTCGGGCCGGTGCTCGCCGAGGCGATGCTCGGTGATGGTGCATTCGTCGCCGTCTGGGTGATCACCGCCGCCAGCGCGCTGGTGGCCACGGGTATCGGGCTCGTCCTTCCTGACACAGGCATCATCCGACCCCTGGGGACCGAGCCCGGCCGGCGCTCCCTCGTCCACCCGGCCGGTCTGCTCCCCGGTGCGGTGCTGCTCACGATCTTCGTCGGGTTCGGCGGGTTCAACGCCTTCGTCGCCCTCTACG
>JALZEC010000060.1 GCA_030862235.1 Actinomycetota bacterium
CCGGCTGGCCGGAGGGGCCGACCGTGATCCAGCGCATCGCCCCGCGTCCGACGTCGTTGCGGACCTCGAAGCCGAGGGTGTCTCGATAGAAGGTCAGGGATGCGTCTGGGTCGTTGTGCGGGAGGAACGTGTAATGAATGGTGATGTCCATGTCCGTCATCCTGACTGCGGCTCGGCGACGCGCGCTTCTCGATTCCTGACCGGTTTGGTGACCTGTTTCGCTACGCATGCCGGCATCCCCGCCGTCGCGCGTGCCGCCTGCCGCCGGTAGGCGCTGGGCGGCATGCCGACCAGTTCCGTGAAGCGGGTGCTGAAGGTACCCAGCGACGAACAGCCCACCGCGAAGCAGACCTCGGTGACGCTCAGGTCGCCCCGACGCAGCAGCGCCATCGCCCGTTCGATGCGCCGCGTCATCAGGTAGCTGTACGGGGATTCGCCGTAGGCGCGCCGGAACTCGCGGCTCAGGTGCCCGGCCGACATGTGCGCGCCCCGGGCGAGCGCCTCGACGTCCAGCGGCTGCGCGTACTCCCGGTCGATCCGGTCACGAACCCGCCGCAGCAGCGCGAGGTCGCGCAGGTGCTGGGATGCCACGGGCCTGCTGGTCACCTACGCGATCGTGCCACGTCGCACCGGAGTTGCCTAGCGCGGCTGGCGTCCCACCCGCTAGGCGTCCGCTCTCCCCCTCTGCCGTTCGCCTGAGCCGACCCGCAGGTTCTGTATCACGTGCAGCGTGGCACCTCAGGGTGAAACCCGTCGACGCCGGTCAGGACGAAGACGTCCGAAACCCAACGGCCGTCACTGAGGCGATTCCAGACGTCCGAAGGCGTGCCTCGGCTGTCACCGCTCCGGATTGGTTGCCCTTTGGCCTGACAGACGACCTGAACGATTTCACCTTCGCCGACGCTGCCTTTCTGGCCATAGGACGTTCCCGGTCCGCTGTAGGCCAAGACTGAACAGGACGGTCCCAGCGCGCACGTGCCGCTGACGCGAAAAGCAAATACTTCCGGCATCGTGCTCTCGGTTGGAACAACCAAGGCGTCTTCTCCGTTGTCGAGCACTTCCTGACTCTCATCGCCCGAACTGCGAGTGACGACCAACAGGATGATGGCAATGAGCAGCACGAGACCGACGAGCACCAGCCATGCCAGGGGACCTCCCCGGGGCTCCACCGCCAACCGCTGTGTGCCAGGACCTGGAGCACCTCCATTCAATAGTGGTCCGCCTGTACCCTCGACGTCGACCGGCCCAGAGGACGCTCCACCGGCAGCGGAGGCTGACCGTACGGCCCTCGCTCGGGAAGCCGCTGTTTCAGTGCTGCGGCCCGTTGCTGAGAGCAGCTCCTCGCGCAGGTGAGCCGCCTCTCGATACAGGTTGTTCGCCACTCCGATACGCTTCCTGTCGGAGAAGACATAGACGGGCACGCCTTCCCGAACCCACAGTACAAGACCGCACTTCTTGAACCGGTAGTACATTCGGACGGTCAGGGGCAGCAGGAGGAGCCCGATGCCCAGCGTGAGGATTGATATCGCGGCAACGTACAGGTAGAGCAGTAGTTTTGAGGGCTGGTGCACCACGCCACTGTTCAGAAACTCTAGGAACCCGTCTTGGTACGTAACCCCACCTAGAATCCTCACCTGCATTCCGGCGACGCGACGGTCCGTCACCGCCGCGAAGCTGTGCGTTCCCACACCCCAGACGCCGAGCACACCCAGGTACTCGCTGACAATGACCTGCTCGTCTCGGGGCAGATACTGCCGGAACATGATGGCAATGGCTTCGTGATCGTTCTGCTTGGCGCGGTCCAGCAGGCTCGGCTGGCTTGTCTCCAACATCTCTACCGATGCATCTCTCACCTGTGTCGCCATTTATCGATCCTCCAGTAATGAATGAAGAAAGCGTCCAACACGTCCCTTCGGTTTGGACCAATCGTCCGGCGTTCGCTCCTCGAAAGGCGGAATCACCTGCTCCGCTGCCTCCTGGACCTCCTCTGACACAATGTCGGTGCGATCCAGAAGAAGGGCCACGGTTCGGACCAGTTCTCTTATGTGCCGCTCAAGAGGCGGCGTTATGGCGTCGAGCCAGTGAGGAGTAGAGAGGTAATACTCCATTGACTTCGACAGCATCACGTCTTCGATGCGAAATGGAAGGATCGGTAGGCCTCGGCTGACGGCTCGCTCGACTTCCCGCCCGACCTGGGGCGACGTGTTCGAAGACGTGGACAGAATCACCACCATCAGCCGGCTCGTTTCGATGGCCTCTATGAGGGCCGCGCTCCAGGACATCCCAGGGAGAATGTCGCGGGGAGCAACCCAGCAACGGACGCCGGAACTCTCCAGCCCCGCACAAACTGCATCCGCGGTCGGCTTATCTCTCGAAGAGTATGAGATGAAGACGTCCTGCCCCATTCGTCACGCTCGCGCTTCAAGGCGACAGCAGAGAGGTGCGCCTTAGGGGGCGAGCTGATCTGCAGGCGCGCGGTCGGTCTCGTCCTCCCGCAGCCGAATATTGAAGAACTCGCCGACAAGACGATCGGCGCAGAATGCCCCATCACCGGTGGGAACAAAGTTTCCGCCCCTGTTCACGAAACCCCTCACCGTCTCCGTCGTAAGGGTCGCCGGTACGTCCTGCTCGAGCTTTCCGTCTGCCCCGACGACCCACCTCTGACCGGCAAAGTGGTCGCCGATCTGCTCGACCTTGGCGCCTCGTTGCTCGAGTTTGGCGATCGCGCCGCGGAGAGCCCCGTGAGCCGCCATGAGCCCCTCGACCAGCAAGACGTACTCGTTGAGGTGGCCGCGCACGCCGGAGCTGTAGAACTCGACAGCCTCAACTGCTCCCAGTCGTGTCGCGCTGGTGTCGATTCCTGGAATGACCTCCTCGCCGACGAAGCTGATGAAGTCGCCCATCGCTCGGTCGTCGTTCGGATCGTCCGACGAGTGGATGGAGAAGAAGAGCATTGTCGCCCCCGGATCGTCTCGTGGGACCCCGCTGTGGTCCCGCCTATTGAGAGTCCCCGGACCGGCTTGGTGATACGTGGACGTGCCCGCCCCCGGTCACGAGGTCAGCGCGTTGCCCTCACATCCCGCCGCCGAGGCGCAGCATCGTTGGTGTCGATCGCACTTCAGGGATAGCTGAGCGTACGGCTCGGGGAGCGGGGGTACCGGACACTGATCTCAGCGCTGTCAGACGTGCTGGACGAGATCTCGTCTCCACCAAGCAGTGTCATCGGATAAGCCGTGCGGCGCACGGGATGACCGGTGGTTCTACCCTTGGCGGTGGTGAACGCGGACCATCTCGCGATCGACGTGGTCATCCAGACGGCCTGCGGAGTGCTCACGGGGCGGTTCGGACCACGGGAGGCGGTCACCCTTCTCGCCAGCCAGGCGCCCCAGGCCCGGGCCCGGGCCGTCGTGCTGGCAGAGCGCGATCCCGAGTGGTCGCTCGCACACGCGCAGCTGCTGCGGACGATCAGGACGGAGTTGGAAGCCACAGGCGTGGTCGGTGGAGAGGCCCGAGACATGCGTTCGGTCCTGATGGAACTGGCGCGCGTGGCGGACGCGCTGGCTCCGAGCCCGTAGCTCTTCTCCGCGACGAGAGCCGGGGTTGCAAACGCGTACCTTGTGGTCGAGCGGCGAGCTGCCCTCAAACCCTGCGTCGCGTAGCCATCCGAGTGCGAGGTCGAGTGGTCACTCATCTGCCCCCGTGGACCGCGCCACCTGGTTGAGCGCCGTGTTGACGATCTGCAGTGCCAAGGTGGCGTCATGGTCCGCGGAGTCCTTGTGGAGACGGTCGACGAAGTGGTCGCGTGCCGACTCGAGAAGTGCTCTTCGACCTGTGC
>JALZEC010000065.1 GCA_030862235.1 Actinomycetota bacterium
TTCCTGGGGGCGCCCGTGTGGTTCCCGGTGGCGTTCGCCATCGTGATGATCGGCGTCCAGTACCTGGTCAACCCCTGGATCATCCAGTGGCTGGTCCCGGCCACGGTGATCCCCCACGACGGCCAGCGGTACTCGACGATGCCCGGCGTTCCGGCCACGCAGGCCCACCCGCTGGGCGAGATCGTGGCCCGGCGGTGCCGGGACGCAGGCATCCCTCTGGTCAAGCTGGGCGTGGTCGACGACGGCACCCCCAACGCCTTCACCTTCGGGCGCACGCCTCGCGACGCCCGGGTCTGGGTGACCCGGGGGCTGCTCGAGCGGCTGGACGAGGACGAGCTGGACGCCGTGATCACCCACGAGATCGGCCACATCAAGCATTGGGACTTCGCGGTCATGACCGTTGCCGCCGTGATCCCTATGGTCCTGTATCTCGTCTTCCTGTCCGCCCGGGGATCGGACCGCAACGAGGCCGCCGCCGTCGCCCTGGGTGCCTACGTCGCCTACCTGCTCTCCCAGCTCACCCTGCTCGCCCTCAGCCGGGCCCGGGAGACGGCGGCCGACCACTGGTCCTGCCGCTGCACCGGCAATGGGGACGCCCTCGCCTCCGCCCTGGTCAAGATCGCCTACGGGATGGGGCAGGCCAGCGGCGAGCAGAAGTCCGAGGCTGCCGCCTTGATCGCCTCCGGGAAGGAGGGCAAGCGCCAGGCCGCCGCTTTGGAGGCTCGGAGCCGCCGGGCCCGGTCCATGCGGGCCATGGGCATCTTCGAGCCTGCCTCCGCTGACGCCATGCAGGCCGCGTTCGCGAACGGCATCGACCCCGGCCGGGCCCTCGGCGCCCTGCGGTGGGAGGCGGCCAACCCGTGGGGCCGGCTGCTGGAGAAGCTCTCGTCCCACCCGCTGGTCACCCGCCGGATCCAGGCTCTCGAGGAGTCGGGCCTGCCCGGCCGCCCGCAGCGCTGGAGCGTGATGCGGGCCATGGCGACGGTTCCCCCCGACCAGGTCGCCGCCGCCCGGGCGCGGTTCGGCACGGAGCTGGCGGTAGCCGTGGCCCCGTGGGCCATCCTGGTTCCGCTCGTCCTGTTCGGGTGGTTCACCGCCTCGGCGCTGTCGATCGGCCTGGCCCTGACCGTGGCCGGCGTCCTCTTCTGGGTCAAGCAGCGGATGAAGACCCCTTCCGGCCACGTGCACGTGACGGAGGTGGCCTCGCTGCTCGAACGGCTCGACGGGAGCCCGATCAGCGGCATCCCCGTGGAGCTCCGGGGGCAGATCATCGGCCGGGGCATGCCCGGCTACGTCCTGTCCCCAGACCTGGTCATCCAGGACTCCTCCGGCTTCGTCCCCCTGCTCTACCGTCAGCCCATCGGCCTTCTCGCCACCCTGTTCGGGCTGTTCCGGGCGCAGCAGTTCCTCGGTCAGGAAGTGGTGGCCACCGGTTGGTACCACCGCTCGCCCGGGCCGTCGGTGGAGCTGCGCGAAGTCCGGACCCTCGACGGACGCCGGGCCCGCGGCTGGCTGTGGGTGGCCCGCCACGTGGCCGCGGTGGCCGTCCTGCTCGCCGGCCTGGTGTTCCTGGCCCTGGGGGCCGCCGGCTAGCCCGTTCTGACGGCCGCCAATGCCGGCCACGACGCGTGGGTTTGGCGCGCGAGAAGGCGCACCCGGGCTAGGACGTTCGTATTAACGGAACGAAAACCGCATCAGAGACAGCTTGCGGAAGCGGGCGGAGGACTCCCTCGGGAACGAGGTCGGGCAGGTGGAACGAGTACCTCCCATGAAGCTCGATGTGCTCGCGGACCAAGGGGGATAGGCGCTCGATGTCCGCGTCGACCCGCCTTGCCACCGTCGCGGACGTGGTTGATGGCGCGTTCCATGTACCGCGTCTTGAACAGCGCGATGGCGTTGACGACGAGGCCGAGTGCCCCGAGCTGTTCCTCCTGGCCCCTCCTGTACGGCTGGTAGAGGTCACCCCGGCGGCCGAAGAACACCGCCCGTGCGAGGTTGTGCCGGGCCTCCTTGCGGTTGAGCTGAACCAGGATCCGCCGGCGATTCGGCTCGTCAGACACGCAGCGGAGCATCGTGATTGTTTGGACGATGCGACCGATCTCGGCGATGGCCTTCCCGAGGGTGGTGGGCGGGCCGGTCCGCTGCAGCGCCGGGATGACGTCCGAGGCCGTGGCCGTTCTACTGAGGAGAGTCACTGCCACGCGGCAGATGTCCGGCCAGTGGTCCTCGATCAGCTGACGCCGAATGTGGTTGATGGCGACACGGTTGAAGGCGCCGTAGTCGGCCCGGACGTTGAGCCGCCAGCAGCGGCGTTCGGGCAGGTCGGCGAGACGAGGGCTGAACTGGTAGCCGAGCAGGCGGAAGAGGCAGTGCACGAGGTACGAGTCCGCCGCCGTGTCCGCTACCACCTCCTTGGGCTGCAGGACGCTGGTGTTGTCCAGGAGTCCGTCCAGGATGAACTGGGAGTCGCGAAGCGTGCCCGGGATCACGATCGCGCCCAGGACGTGAACTGGTCCGAGGACCAGTTGTGGTAGTAACGCCCCCGGCCGGCCGGCGACCGAGCGGCTGGCGGGCAGCAGTGGCCTCCCCGTCGCGCTGCGCTGCTAGGTGTCAGCAGATACCCACCGAGCGGGGTGACGGACGGATGATCGGTATTGCGGGCTACCGGGAGCGCCCGTCGCGGTCTGAGTGTGTCAGGCCGGTATCGCTAACGGTCGGCGACCCGACCGTACCGACGGGATTCTCCGGCTCGACAACAGCAGTTGCGTAGGCGAAACACGAGCGCGACTCGTCGATTTCAATGGCCGACTGGCTTCAGTCCTCGCGTGCGCATACGGCGACGCCATCCCTGGTGTCAGACCTAGGGTGTCTAACGGCTCACCGAGACGCCGCGTTGCTCCCGGCCTCTCTCCTCCACCTTCGGTACAGACACCGAACCGTGGGACCCGGCGGGGTACGTCAGAAGCGGCGGCTCCCCGCGCCGCCACTGCTCGAGGATCGGCTCGACAATCCGCCAACACTCCTCGGCTTCGTCGCCGCGGATGGATAGGGCGGGGTCGCCCTCCATCGCCTCCACCAGCAGCCGGGCGTAGGCCGACAGGTCCTGCGGGGCGAGGGTGAGTTCGAGGGACGCTGCGTCAAGGCAGAACGGGTCACCGGCGCCGTTGAGGGCGAGGTCGAGGACCATGCGGTCGGGTGTCATCTGGAAGACCAGACGGTTCAAAGGGGGTTCGCCCACCTGCCCGAAGACAGGATCGGGCACCGGCCGAAACCGGACCACGATCTCCCTACGGTCGGCAGCCAAAGCCTTGCCGGTGCGAAGTCGGAAGGGGACGCCGCTCCAGCGATCGTTGTCGACGAACAGGGTCACGTCGGCGAAGGTCTCGGTGTCACGTGCCGGGTCCACTCCGGGCTCGTCGGCGTAGTTCGGAATATCGCGTCCGGCGACTCGGCCCGCGGCGTACCGCGCTCGAACGGTGTCCGTCACCACCTCGGTGCTGCTCAGGCTTCGCACCGCCTGCAAGAGCTCAACCTTCCTGTCCCGCAGCTCCTTCTCGTCGAGCGCCGCCGGCTTCTCCATCGCGACGAGGCACAGCAGCTGCAGCAGGTGGTTCTGGATCATGTCTCGCAGCGCGCCGGTGTGGTCGTAGTAACCGGCCCGCCCCTCGAGCGCGACCGTCTCGTCCCAGACGATGTCCACGGCGGCGATGTGCTCTCTGTTCCAGGCGGGCTCGAAGAGGCGGTTGGCGAACCTCACGCCGAGGATGTTCTGAACGGTCTGTTTCCCGAGGAAGTGGTCGATCCGGAATACGGCTTCCTCCGGGAAGTGCCGGTGAAGAAGGCGGTTGAGAGCCCGTGCTGACGCAAGATCCGTCCCGAAAGGCTTCTCGATGACGATACGGCTTCCACCACAGAGCCCGATGCCGGCCAGGCCTTCGATGGCGGGGGCGAAAACCGAGGGAGGGAGGGCCAGGTAGCCGACGGCCGCGGACACCTCTCCCTGGAAGGCGAACTCGAGCGTCGCC
>JALZEC010000090.1 GCA_030862235.1 Actinomycetota bacterium
GGCGACCAGGGCCTCCGGCGTGATGCCGTACCGGGCCTCGATGTCCTTGTCGAGGGAGCCGGCGTTGACCCCGATCCGGATCGGCACACCTCGGGCCTTGGCTTCCTCGGCCACCGTCTTGACGTGAACGGGGTTGCGGATGTTGCCCGGGTTCAGGCGCAGGCAGTGGACCCCGGCGTCGAGGGCGGCCAGAGCCAGCTTGTACTGGAAGTGGATGTCGGCAACGAGAGGCACGGGCGACCGGGGGAGCATCTGGGCCAGCCCGACGGCGGCGTCGGCGTCGTTGCACGTCACCCGCACGATGTCCGCCCCGGCTCCGGCCAAGGCAAAGATCTGGGCCAGGGTGCCGTTGACGTCGGCCGTCTTGGTCGTCGTCATGGACTGCACGCTGACCGGCGCCCCCCCGCCCACGGGAACGGTTCCGACCATGATGCGGCGGGTGGGCCGCCGCGCCGCGGCGATCGTCATTCGCCGGGGAGATTGATCGGGTCGACGATGTCGAGCCAGACGGAGGTTATGCCGAGCACCACCAGGAGGGCCACCACCGCCGCGGTCAGAGGAAGGAGCTTGGTGACGTCAGCCCGGTATGGAGGCTTGCCCTTGCGCGTGCGCAGCCGCTCGTAGGTGGCGATGGCGATGTGGCCTCCGTCGAGGGGCAGCATCGGGATGAGGTTGAAGATGGCGATGAACACGTTGAGCAGGACCAGGATGCCAAGGAAGTCGAACAAGCCCCTGTCAGCCGCCTGGCTGGCGATGCGCGTGATGCCGACGACGGACACCGGACGAGTCTCCTCGTCGGGAGCGGGTCTGCCCGTGAGCTGGTCGGCGTAGTCACGGAGGGAGCCGGGCGAGAAGAACGCGCCCAGGGCCTTCACGGAACCGATGGTCAACCGGCCCAGCTGCCCCGCCGACTTGCCGAGGGCGCTGACGAATCCGACCTTCTCGATGGTCGGCTTCGCCCCAATACCGACGAAACCAACGTCCTTGCCGTCTCGGTTGACCGTTGTCGGAGTGGCCACGAGGGTGTGCTGGACCCCGTCGCGGTCCACCACGAACGTGATGGCTTGGCCGGGCCGGGCCTGGATATAGGGCTGGAGGTCCCTCCAGCTGCTCACCGGCTGGCCGTCGACCGCCACGATCCGGTCCCCCACCTCGAACCCGGCCTCGTCCGCCGGGCTGGGGCCGGTCCGCAGGCGGCTGATGGCGTCGATCTCGAGCGTGGGCTTGCTCTCGTTGGGGACTCCGACCACGCTCCAGACGAAGACCAGGATCAGGAAGGCGATGATGAAGTGGGTGAGGACGCCGGCGACGGCCACCAGCAGCCGCTTCGGGTAGGACTGCTGCCGGTAGGTGCGGGGCTCGTCCTCGGGATCGACGTCCTTCTCGAGATTGGACATCCCGATGATCTTCACGTAGCCCCCGGCGGGAATGGCCTTGGCGCCGTATTCGGTCTCTCCCTTCCGGAAGGACCACAGGCGCGGTCCGAAGCCGAAGAAGAACTCGGTGACCTTCATGCCCGCCCACTTGGCCGTCACGAAGTGCCCGGCCTCGTGGAGCATCACCGACAGGACGAGGGCGAGGACGAAGGCGACGGCCGGGAACGCGCCGGTGCGCACCGACAGGAGGATGAGGACGACGATGCCAGCCAGGAGGACGACGGCGCGGGGCCAGCCCTGGGGCTGAGGAGCGTCCGAGGGCGGGGCGCCGCGGTGTTCGCTGGTCTGGCTCATGCTGCTTTCGATCTCCGATCTACCGCCCGTCGCGCCCGGCTCCGGGCCAAGCGGTCTGCTTCCATGACAACGTCGGGCCCGGTCAGCTCTGTTCCGTCGTGGTCGTCGAGGGTCTCGGCGATCACGTCGGCGATGCCCGTCCAGGGGATGGCCCGGTCGAGAAAGGCCTGAACGGCAACCTCGTTGGCCGCGTTCAGCCAAGCCGGGGCGGAGCCCCCCGCCCGCCCGGCCTCGTAGGCCAGCGCCAGGCACGGGAAGGCCTCCGTGTCGGGGGGCTCGAACTCCAGCGACCGTGCCGTCGTCCAGTCGAGCGAGCCGAAGGGAGCGCGGCTGCGGTCGGGATAGGCCAGGGCGTAGGCGATGGGCAGCCGCATGTCCGGCTCGGAGAGCTGGGCGATGGTGGCCCCGTCGGTGAACTCCACCATGGAGTGGACGATCGACTGCGGGTGGACGACGACCTCGATGGTGTCGTAGGCCACCCCGAACAGCTCGTGGGCCTCGATCACCTCCAACCCCTTGTTCATCAGCGTGGACGAGTCGATGGTGATCTTCGGTCCCATGTGCCAGGTCGGATGGGCCAGGGCGTCGTCCACCGACACCCGGGCCAGCTCCTCCGGGCCCCGCCCTCGGAACGGGCCCCCGCTGGCCGTCAGGACGATCCGGCGCACCCGCTCCAGGTCACCCGACCGCAGGCACTGGTGGACGGCGCAGTGCTCGGAGTCCACGGGCACGATCTCCGCCCCCGGGGTCGACCGAGCCCGCTGAACGACGGGCCCGGCCGCGATCAGCGACTCCTTGTTGGCGAGGGCCAGCCGCCTCCCGGCGGACAGGGCGGCCAGCGTTACCGGGAGCCCGGCGAAGCCGACGACGCCGTTGACCACGACGTCCGCGTCTTGGGCGACGGCGGCCAGAGCGCCGGGCCCGGCCAACACCTCCGTGCCGGGCGGCACCGAGGCCTGAAGCTCGGCTGCGAGCGAGGGGTCGGCGACCGCCACCCTCTCGGGTCGCAGCGCGTGGGCCTGGCGGGCGAGCACGTCGACCGACCGGTTGGCGCCC
>JALZEC010000096.1 GCA_030862235.1 Actinomycetota bacterium
GTCGGTAATGCTGCTCACCGTTGTGTCCTCACCGTCGGTTGGCAGGCCAGGCGGGAGCGTCGTTGTCGTGGTTAGGCGTGCCGTTGTGGTCGGCTGGACGGTCGTGCTCGTGGTGCTAGCGGCCAGGCGACTAGAGGACGAGCGGGAGGCGACTGAGTTTGCCTCGTTCTCGTCGTCTGCGTCATTGAACGGGTGCCGCTAGAAAGGCAATGGCGAAGACGCCGATGAGCACCTGTCCCCACCGTGGCAGACCTCGGAACCGGCCCCACACGTGCCTTGCGACGTCTCGGAAGTCTTGTCCGGGCTCCATCCGCCGCGTGACTTCAAGTTAGGTAGGCGAGCACCGAGTCCCGAGTGCCGGACTCGCAGCGGCCAGCCCTTCGCTGGCAGCTCCCCCGCGCCGTCAAACTGTAGACGGTCGCCGCGTCAGCCACTCACTGTCCACCTCGCGGGAAAGCTAGGTCGCAAGGGCGACGAGGGGAAGGGGAGGTCCGCGCCGAAACGTACATGGGGCCAGTGCGGGAGCTGCCTCTACTTCCGTCGTAGTGTCAGTCTCGCCTGGCCCCTTCTGAAGCACTGGGCTCTTCGGGGTAAGCGCGCCAAAGCGGCAAAGAATTCGGCCACTAACGGCGGTTAGCGGTTCTTGGGCGGCCGGCACCGCCAGTCGTCGTTCCTGGCGATCCCTAGCAGGGTGGCACGGACCCGTTAGTCGCAGGTGAGGGCTCCCCGGCGGCGGCGACTGAGCAGAGGAACGGCTCCCCGGTTCAGAGGAGCTCACGGGGGCGAGGGCGTCGGGTCCTCGTCATCGGCTTCCTGACCGCCTTCGCCGACTTCCCGGTCGCTTTCGCCTTCCCAGCGGCGGGCGCAGCCAGAAGGCGGGTCAGCTGCTCGCCCAACCCTGCCAGGGCGAGGTGGTTGCGTTCGCGCTCGGCGCGCAGCTCCGTCCGTGCCTCCTCGAGGGCGCGCTCGGCCGTTGCCGCCTGCGCCTTCGCCGCAGCTGCCGCGCCCGCCGCTTTCGTCACCTCGTCCCGCAGCCGGGCGGTCTCCCTCCGAGCTGGCCGCCCTCCTGGCTTGCTGCGGGTCCGACAACTCCCCCGCCGGCGTCCGCGACGCCGCCGTGGTCGCGCTCGCCTACCTGTCCGGGACCCGCCGCGCCGAGCTCGTGTCCCTTCACGTCGCCGATGTCGAGCTGGACCCGCCAGCGGTCCGCGTCGTCGGCAAGGGCGGCAAGCAGCGCCTGGTGCCCCTCTCCCCCACTGCGGCGCCGTTCCTCTCCGCCTGGCTCGAGCTCCGGGGGTCGAGCCCGAGGCCGCTGTTCTGCCCCATCAGCCGGGGAGGCGCGTTGCGGACCGGGCAGTCAATTACGGGCGAGGCCGTGCGCCAGCTGCTCCGCCGGCGTGCGCTCGCTGCGGGGTGTCCGCCCTCTCCCCAAGACCTGCGGCGTACCTACGCCGGGGACCTCCTCGACGCCGGCGCCGACCTCCCCGCCGTCCAACAGCTCCTCGCCACGCCTCACCGGCCACAACGTCCCGCTACGACACGGCCTGGATGCCGGCCTGACCGGATGGAACGCGTCGCTTTTGCTGTCATGATTCGGCCATCGATCGAGAAGACGTCTCACGCTGGGTACGCGCCTACGAGTCGGCCTGGCGAACCGCCGGCACCGAAGCGCTCACCGACTTGTTCGCGCCCGATGTCGTCTATGTACCGTCGCCGTGGGCCCAACCCTTGAGCGGCCTGGCGGCACTGTCCGAGTTCTGGGAGGCGGAGCGTGACGGGCCAGACGAGGTGTTCGAGTTGAGAAGCGAGGTCGTGGCGCTCGACGGAAGCGTGGCCGTCGTGCGGCTGTCGGTCGACTACGAGGATGTCACCTCGGGACGCTGGCGCGATCTGTGGGTGCTCCGCTTCGACGCCCACGGACGGTGCACGGAGTTCGAGGAGTGGCCCTTCGCTCCCGGCCAGAGCGACGGTCACGAACCCTCCAGCTGATCCGTCCGTGTCACAACGGGATCGGCCTACGGCGACCGTTCGCAAAATGCCCTCGCGATATGCCGTCACGGGAAGCTGATCCTGTTCCTTTTGGCCGGACGCACTCGCCTCAATCGCCCCGGCTCCCCGGCTTGAAGCACATCAGCTCGCAGCGCACCTCTCGCACAGACACCATGCGCGCAGCACCTCCCACGTGAAGATGCCGGTGGTGTGGCCGTCGTTCCAGTGGAGGTTCAGGCCCCAGTTGCCGACCTGGCTCGCTGACTCCACCTGAAGCGTGCCACCGCCCGTGGGGGCCCAGGCGGGCTGTCCTTGGTCACGCCGCGCACGACACTGGGCGCACAAGCAGTTGGCCCTCAGGACGTCGAGCGGGAACCGGCTCACGTGGCCGTCCTCCCAGGTGATGGTGACGGCATTCTTGCGGTCCACGTCGATCGTGACCGGATCCACCACGACAACCTCCCACACCCACCGTGCGTGCGTGAGCGGCGGCGTCGGTGGACTCCGTTCGGGGCCTGGGCGGCCGGTCACCGAGCCGGCCTACGGAGTCGGACGTCCGGCCGCGGTGCATTGGTATCTGCCGCCGCCGACTCCGTCGCACATCCGCCGCCGTTCAGCGTCCCGCAGCGCGAATCCCCAACCGGGACGGGCGCCGGATCTGCTGCATGCCCCCGGCCCACGCTCGGAATCCATCAATGTCCCGGTCCTGCTGGCCGGTGCTTCCCACGCGCTGCCCCATTGATGATGATGCAGGCGTGCGGGTTCCACGCTGGGTTCAGCAGAGGGAGTTCGCTGTTCGGTTCGAGTGGGGTCCCAACGGAGCGGCGTCGATCAGCGGGGGAGGCGTTGTGGTCATCGTGGACGTGTTGCGCTTCACCACGGCGGTGGAGGCGGCCACCAGCCGCCACGCCCGCGTTTACCCCTACCGCTGGCGCGACGAGACTGCATCCCGCTTCGCCCAGTCCGTCGGGGCGCGGTTAGCCGAACGCCTCGTACGAACGTCGGGATGGTGTCCTCGATGCTCATGGCCGGGCCCGGGCTCGGCCCGCCCTGCGGACTCCTCATCTGGGCGAGGTTGACCGCTCCTGACCATCGCTGGCCTTGCCTACTAACTCGGGGATGGTCTGGGGCGGCTCGCCGAGGGCCGCCACGCGCGTGGGCGCTTCGATCAACCTGGGCATGCGGCAGGATTGCATCACCAGTCATGGGGTAGGCGGTGACCGGGATGGAGGACGAGGAGGCGCGATGACGTCGTTCGGCTACACGGTCATGGGTGAGCAGGCGGGCCCGAAGCGGCTGGTCGCCGACGCAGTCCGGGCGGAGGCGGTCGGCTTCGACTTCGTCGCGGCCAGCGACCACTACAACCCGTGGCTCCCGGAGCAGGGGCACTCGCCCTATACGTGGTCGGTCCTCGGGGCCATCGCCCACGCCACCGACCGGATCGAGCTGATGACCTACGTCACCTGCCCCATCATGCGATACCACCCCGCGGTGGTCGCCCAGAAGGCGGCGACGGTCCAGCTCCTGTCCGACGGGCGGTTCACGCTCGGCCTTGGCTCCGGCGAGAACCTCAACGAGCACGTAGTCGGGCGGGGCTGGCCCCCCGTCGACCTGCGCCATGAGATGCTCGGCGAGGCACTGGAGATCATCAAGCCGCTGCTAGCCGGTGAGACCGTGACCTTCCGGGGCCGTCACCTGGATGCCGAAGCCGCGCGGCTGTGGGACGTCCCCTCGGACCCGCCGCCGGTCGCGGTGGCCGTGTCCGGACCGCAGTCGTGCGCCCTAGCCGGGGCCCATGCCGACGCCATGATCGCGGTGGAGCCCAAGGCCGAGCTGGGCGCGCAGTTCGACGAGGCCGGTGGCGCGGGCAAACCCCGGATCGGCCAGGCCGGGATCTGCTACGACGCGGACGAGGCCACAGGCCGTAAGCGGGCCCACGAGCAGTTCCGGTGGTTCGCCGGAGGTTGGGAGGTCATGGCCGAGCTCCCGGGTCCCGACCACTTCGCGGCCGCGTCGCAGTCGGTCCGCGAGGAGGACATCGCGGGCCAGGTGCCGTGCGGGCCCGCACTCGACCGCCACGTCGAGGCGGTCAAGCAGTTCGTGGACGCCGGGTTCACCCACGTCGCCGTCGTCCAGATCGGAGGTGCGCACCAGGAGCCCTTCCTGGAGTGGGCCGAGAGCGAGCTGCTACCGGCGCTCAGGCGCCTGGGCTGACGGCCCGCAGCTCGGCAGCGGTGAGGCGGACCATGCGCTCGCAAGCCCGGCGTGCGACATGTACCTCCCCGCCTTCTTGGGGGTCGCAGGCGTCCTTGGAGCCGGCAGGGTGATCGGTAGTTGGCTGCGGCGGCGTTCGGACTCGTAGGCCATTCACCCAGAGCGGAACTGGGGAAGACGAGCGGAACGAGTCGTCCACCGCGCGGCCTTCTCGCGTGCTCAGCCGGAGCGGGCCAGGTACTTCTTGATGCAGTGCACCGCGCCCAGGTTCTCGGCCAAGGGGTGGCAGTCGGGCAGCAGGTGGACCGTGTAGCCGAGGTCCTGCCAGATCTCGGCGTTGCGGGCGTCGACCGAGGCCAGCGACGACCACGCCCCGTAGGCGTAGGTTGGCAGGTAGACATGACGGTCAGCGTCGCCGGCGTCCTCGACGAGGGCGTTGTTGGTCGTGGCGAAGTACCAAAACCGCTCCCGCCGGCCGGGATCGTCCACGTACACGAGCGGCAGCGGGTTGCGTATGACCGAGAAGCGGAGGCGGCGCAGTCCAGCGGCGATGGAGTCGAACGCCTCCTGCATGGCGTGGGCACGGGGACGCTCGCCCATCAGCGCGGCGGCCATACCGGGGTCGCCGACCAGCACGCGGTACCGCCCGTCGCCGTCCCGCCCTGCCAGCGTGACGAACATGTCGATGTGGAACAGCGGTTGGGCGGTGCCGGTGGCGTTGCCGCCGTAGAGGACCTCGGTCCACGTCTCCCCGTCGATGGTGACTGAGCGCCGCTTCTCGGCCGGCACGGGGACGGTGCTGCCCACGTACACGAGCCGCCGGTTGCTGTCGAGGTACTCCCGGTAGAGCCGCTTGACGAGAGCGGCCGGTGACTCGCCCGGTTCGGGGATGAGGACGTCGCCGACGTAGCGGAGCGACTCGGCCGGGTAGTCGGCACCGATGAAGAAGAAGTCGTCGCCCACAAGGACGTTGCCGCCCTGGAAGTAGAGCGGTGCCTGCGCCTTCTTCAGGTCGGTAGCGTTGGAGACCAGCTCGGCAATCAGGCCGTCGCCGTAGCGGGGGAACGAGTACGGCTCCACGAAGTACGTGCCGCCGCCCTGGGAATCGGACGTGACGACGTAGCCGTCCTCGGCCCACACCGAGAAGTTGAGGTGGTCGGGTGCCTCGATGACCGTCTGGTCGCGCCGGCCGGCGGCGGACAGCCACCGCTTGACCGTGCTGGCCGCGTCCTCGTGCGTGAGGATCACCAGGCGCGTCTCGGGCGACAGCTCGGTCAAGATGTCGCGGTAGATGGCAGACAAGGAGCGCGCACCCGCTGCGTAGCTCGGCACGGTGAGGAGCAGGCGGGTGATGTGGCCGTGGGCGGAGCTGACGAGCGAGGGCTTGGCAGGCCGGGCCTCGAGGAAGTCGAGGGTCAGGAGCGTCCGGTGGCCGCGCTCACGGAGCTCGTCGCGCGTCAGGTCACCGCGGGTTCGCCGAACGAGTCCGGGGATCGGCTCGTAGTGGCGAGGCCGCAGCGGAGCGGTAGGCATGGGGGAGATACTGGCGCGATGCCGAGGGCGACGCCACAGGGCCATCTGATTGGTGGTGGCGGCGGCCGTCCTGGTGCTGCGGCGGTCCTGGTGCTGCTGTACCGGCCGGCGGTCGCGGTGGTGTGGACGCAAACTGGAACGAGATCCCCAGCTCGTCCTCGTCGCGGAGGACGATTCCTTTCCGCCCGCGATGCTCGGAGTGGTCATCGGCAGCTACGACGGGCGACGCGGCTGGATCTTCCGTCTGGCAGTT
>JALZEC010000098.1 GCA_030862235.1 Actinomycetota bacterium
CCACCTTCAACCCCGGCTGGCAGTGGTCCAAGCACGTCAAGCCCATCGCCGGCACCGATAGCTGCCAGGCAGCGCACATGGGCTACTTCATCTCCGGGCGTATGAAGATCGTCATGGACGACGGGGACGACGCCGAGTTCGGCCCCGGTGACTTCATGGTGTGCCCGCCGGGACACGACGCGTGGATCGTCGGCGACGAACCCTGCGTGGTTATCGACTGGCAGGGGGTCGCCGATTACGCCAAGCGCTCCTGACCGTCATCGCCCGGGGAGGCCCGTCACTCCCCAGAGCCCGATGACTTCAGCAGCGCGAGTGTGCCGTCCTTCGCCTCGTTCGGCACCGTCTAGTACGCACAGGGCCGGCTCTGCCGGCCCGGCACTGACGTTGACGTCACGGGCAGCTTTCAACCCGCAGCCTTCGGCCGCCCCCGACTTCGCACCGACGTGTTCGTCCGCCAGGCGTTTGGTTGCGGCCGAAGGCTGCGGTAGGGGACACCCCGCTCCGAGGGCAGCCGGGTAGACGCCCCCTCGCCGAAGTGAGCGCTGAACTGACTGCCGCAGGCTGACAGCTTCACCGCGTGTGCAACACGACCCCTCGAGCGGCGGCTGCCGCGGTGGCGAGCTACCAGCGGCCTCTTGCGGTCGGCACCTACGAGATATTCAGGCGGCGGGCGCACGCCTCATTTCCGGCGGGAGATCCGCCCGCTCCTCTCGGCCGCCTCTGGGAGGGCCTGGAGACGTTCGTCGCCTACGGCGACGGACTGGAGCCGGCCACGCTGGCCGCCGGCCACAGAATGCCCCGGCCTCGCGCTCGGCGCCAGGGCATCATCGACGACGAGCCATTGGAGACGAGTGGCGCACTCGACCCGATCTCGATCATCGACCGGCTGCCCGAGTAGCGCCGGATAGCTGCCCGATCAGCCTCGGCGGGGGGTTCGTCGGTCGTCCGGTTGCCAATGGGCCCGGCCATCGAGTGGCGCAAGGTCCTCTCAACACACTCCGGTGGAGCTCTCCGAGATCACGTAGCGGTGGTTGTTGGCCTCGTTTTGCTCGACGATCTTCTTGCCCGAATCGGCGATGGCGAGCGCTTTCACGCAGGACTCGTCACTCACCCAGACAGCTGCCAGCCTCTGGCTCGCTCCCGCGGCGAGCCCCCCGACGTAGAGAGTGCGCTCACCGGTCCACCCGCCCGAGCCATACCAAATGAGGTGGTTAACCCGCTGGAGGACGGTGAACGGGCCGGCCGACTTCTTTCCGATGTTCTTCACCGTGAACCAGATCGTGACCTCGCGGATGTACCGTCCCTGGTAGTTCACCGACCACTCGGTGTCGACAGTGGCGCTCACCGTGAGGTCGGGAGCCGGCAGTGGCTCGCCTTCCACGCCGTAGTCCGGTTCCGACGATGGCAGCGCCTGTGCGGCCGTCGGCACGGCCAAGAACGCCATCGCCGCCACGACGGCCACGAGTGTCCGCACCTTGCCTCTGATCCACTTCTCGGATGTCTGCAAGCCCTTCATTGTTCCCCCTTGGTGTTCTCGCACTGGGGCTATCGTCCACGAAAGGGTCGACCACAACGATCGGTGTTGGGGCGAAAATTCCGGAACTCCTGGGAAGCCTCTCCTTGCCGTTTGGGAAGTGCTGACCATGCGGCGAGGCCGGGGGCCAGCGGGGCGGCCGCGCCGCGAGTCGCCCGCCGTCCAGCCACCGACCGCTGCGAGGTCACTCGGAGTCCCTTCCGGGTATTGCCGAACAGCAAGGGAAGGCTTCCCGGATCGACCGACTTGTTGACCGGCGTGGTGATTCCGCTGCGGGCCCGGCTGTCCGAGGATGTACCCACAGCCAGGGCATCCCGCTCAGGCCGGTAAAGAAGGAGCCCTTCCATGAGCCGTATCACCCGTATCGTGACCGCAACCGTCCTGAGCCTCGGCATCTCCCTGATCTCCGGTGCGACGTTGGCCGGCGCCCAGGAGATGGAACACGGCCGTACCCGGCCCCCGAGCTACAGCGTCTGGCGTTGACCCTGCCTCGTCAGGCCGACAGCTCGTCGCCGGTCAGGGTCAGCAGCCGGTTGGCCTCCCGGTCGACGATGTACACGCCGTCGACCTGCGGATTGACCTCCACGCCGTAGGGCAGCGGCTCTGCGGCGACGGCCGGCCGGAAGACGTCACGGGCTCGGAGGACCTCGTTGGCGTTGCCATCGAGTACGGAGATGGTTCCCGCCTCGTTGTGCGTGGCGTACACCCGGCTGCTCTGGGAGTTGACGGTGACCCCACACGGCTTGGATCCGACGGTGATCGTGGTGACGACGGTGTTGACATCGGCGTCGACCACGGTCACCGTCCCCGCGTCCAGGCTCGTCACGTAGACCCGCCGGCTTCGAGGATTCGTCGCCACACCGCACGGCCTGGGACCGACCGGGACGGTGGCGAGGACGGCGTAGCTGGCGCCGTCGATGATCGAGAGCGTCCCCGCGTCCTGGCTGGTGACGAAGATCCGGTTCGTCTCCGGAATCACGGCGACGCTCCAGGGCCGGGCGGCGAGTGGGATGTTGGCGATCACCCGGCTGGAGGGGCCGTCCACCACGGCCAGGACCGGGTCGGACGTGGCCACGAACACCCGGTCCGTGCGGTGGTCGATGGCCAGGCCCCCCGGCCGGGAAGTCAGCGGGATCGTGCCGACCACCTCGTTCGAGTCCCCGCTGATGACCACCACGGACGACTCGGCCGTCGCCACGTAGACTCGGCCGCTGCGCTGGTTGACGGCGACGGATTGGGGCCGGGTGCTCATGGGCACGGTGGCGAGGACCTGCCTGCTCTCTCCGTCGATCACCGTCACGTTCAGCGATCCGCTGTTCGCCACGTACAGCCGGTTGGTACGGGGATTGACGGCCACGGACGTGGGCTCGGTCCCGGTGCCGACGGCGGGTAGGGCGAGGGGAGGGGCCTGGGTGGTGACCGTGGTGGTCGGCTGCGCCCCGGGCCCGGAGACCACTGGGCGTTCGTCGCCGTCCCCGCGGGCGACGACGAGCGCGCCGGTCACCAGGGCGGAGAGGACTACGGCCACGGCGATCGTCGCCGGCCAACGCGGGCGTCGGGGCGGCGAGGCCGGGCGCTCGCTGTCGTCAGTCTCACCGAGCTCTGCGTCGTCCGATCGAGGCGCGGCTTCGACGCGGTCGCGGCGCGCGGCAGTGGCGGGAAGGGCCAGCGCCATCTCGGTTACCGGGAGCCCGGCCCGGCGCTGTACCTCCTGCAGCTGGTCGCCGAGCTCGGCGGCGGAGGTCTGGCGACGACCGGGGTCCTTGTCCATCGCCTGCTCGACCACCCGGCAGACGGCGTCCGGCACCCCGCGGGGCCGGAGGTCGGGCACCCGGTCGCGGGCGATGCGGAGGTACAGGGCCATCAGGGTCTCGTCCGGGCGGCGGGCGAACGCGGCGCGGCCCGCGAGCAAGGAGAACAGGGTCGAGCCGAGCGAGTAGACGTCGGAGCCGACGCTCGCCGAGCGGCCCTCGAGGACCTCCGGGCTGGCGTGGGCGGCGGAGACGGCGACCTGGCCCGTGGCCGTTTCGTAGCGGCCCTCGACCCGGGCGATGCCGAAGTCGGTCAGCTCCGGTTCCCCGTAGTCCGACAGGAGAACGTTCTCCGGCTTGACGTCGCGGTGAAGCGTGCCGGCCCGGTGCGCTGTCTCCAGGGCACTGGCCAGCTTGATGGCCATGCGGACGGCCTCGGCCCACGGCAGCGGGCCGTCGATGTCGAGCCGGTCGGCCAGCGAGCCCTCGCGCAGGTACGCCATGGCGATGTAGGGACGACCTGACGCGGCCGTGCCAGTCCCGAAGACGCTCACGATGTTGGGGTGAGCGGACAGTGCCCCCATGGCCCAACCCTCACGGGCGAACTGTTCCCTTCCCGCTTCGTCCAGGCGGGTGGACAGCATCTTGATGGCGACGGTCCGGTTGAGCTCGGGCTGCCGAGCCCGGTAGACGACAGCGAAGCCGCCCCGCCCGATCTCGACGGCATCCTCCATGCCGCGGACGCCCAGATCGACCGTCTCCCGGTTGGCCTCGTCCTGGCTGTCACCAGGTCTGGTCACGAGCCGGCCCGCTCAGCGGTCGGTGCTCCGGACGTCGGCCATGGTGACTGCGCCCCGCCGGAGTGCCTCGTTGGCCAGGCGAACTCTCCGTCGTTCGCCGTCGTGGATGCCGAACTTGATGTAGAGGCGGGCCAGGTGCTGCTTGACCGCGGCTTCGCTCACGGCGAGAACCCTGGCCATCTCGCGGGTGGACGCTGGCTCGGCGAAGACCTCACCCGTCGCCGCCGGACGGTAGAGAGCGATGAGGACCTCCCGTTCCCTCGGCGTGAGGTCGGGTGGGCGCTCGGCTCCTTCGGTCAGACCTGGGTCGGACGTGGACCGCTCGGCCCTGAACAGCAGACGGGTGTTTCCCACGCGGATCTCGTCACCGGGATGGAGTGGCCGGTCTCGGTCGACTCGCACTCCGTTGACGAAGGTTCCATTGCGGGAGCTCAGATCTCGGATGCACCACCCGGCCGGCAGGCGCTCGAGCGCGGCGTGAAGACGCGAAGCCTTTGAGTCGGAGCTGAGGTCGACCTCGTTCGTGGCCGCTCGCCCGATGGTGACCCGCGTCGCCTCCAGGCTGATGAGCTCGGCCCCTTGGGGCCGCCATACTTCCAGGTACGCGGGCATCGCCTTCTCGGCTCATCCTAACCAGCCGCTCATCGCGGAGAGTCGCGCTTGAACGTGCGCGGCAGGACCAGGTGTCGAGACCGCCTCAGAAGTCGTGGACAGCAGCGAGCGGGACTCGGGCGTTCATGGCCCTCATGGCCATCGCCCAGCACCACGGCCGTCCCAACACTCCGACCGACCAGGCCTGGATCGAGAGCTTCTCCGGCCACATCAAGGGCGAGTGGCCGCACCTGGAGGACATCGCCGATCCCGTCGTGCTGGAGGCCGAGCTCGCCCGGGTGCGGCTCGAGTACAACACCGTGCGCCTACACGAGGCCATCGGCTACGTCACTCCCGACGACGAGCACCACGGCCGACGAGAGGCCATCCGTGAGGCCCGCCGGCAAGGCCTCGCCCGAGCCCGGGAGGAGCGGCTCGCCTACCATCGCCGGACCAAGAACAACGACGCCGGGGAGACCTCATGACTTGGTTCATTTCCAAGCCGATCTCCGCGGTTAGCTATGAGCAGGACGACTTCGCCGTCACGCAGTGGACCTACTACGAAACCGTGCCGACGCACGACATCGCGCCGGACCAGTACGCGAGCGCGCTCGAGCGCTTGCATGCCGGCACGCGGCAGGTGGATCTGACCGGCGACTGGCTGCCGCACTTCATGGATCGCGTCGACGAGGCGCAGCGCCTGGTCGATGACCCCACCACCAACCCTGAGGTCGCCGGCGCCGATCGCGAGCTGCTCGGCACGACGTTGAGACCCATGAGGCGCGCGATCGTCGCCCGAGGTGCGTCCGAGCAACTGCTGCACGCCGAGCCAAACCCGGGCACGCGCTCAGGACGAGGGGCGGGCTGCTTTTCGTCGACCTCGAGACGTGCTGTCGAGGGCCGATCGAGTTCGACATCGCTCATGCGACCATTCCCGCGAGCGGGTCGCCGATCGAGGTCGACGCGCTCTATGCCGGTACAGATCAATCGCTCGTCCGCGAGTGCTGGATCCTCATGCTGGCGATGGTCACCACGTGGCGCTGCGAGCCGGGTGACGATCTCCCGAACGGCCGCGCTATGGCGATGGACTGGATCCGTCAGCTGCGCACAGCCGTCGGGCCGTGAGCGGTGCTCGTTGGAAGCCGCACGAGGAGCCGAACCCAGCTGCCGATCAGCGGCGACGACATGAGTGGGCTTACGTCGGGGAACCGGGACATGAGGCGCCTCTTGCCGAGTTGGAGCCGCCACTGCGCGCTCCTCCATGCCTGGTGAGCGATTCGGCCACGCTCGCTCCCGCGGGCGCGACCGATCAACGGGTATTTGTGCCATGCAGCTGGGCGTGTCCTCGGGTAGGGCAAGCGCGGCCACGGGTGCCACCACCACGGCGACGGCCGCGGCCACTGCATTCACCATCCGTCGGGGATCCACCGCCATTATGTCCGGTGGGTAAGGAAACCCTTCCCTGCCCGGTAGAAGGGGCACCCGCCGAGGTGATTCTCGGCCGGCGCCCGACGCCTCACAATGGCCTCACCGAAATCGACACAAGGGGAGGCTCACAAATGAAGCTGCGGATCAAGGTGGCGGCCGGAGCATTGGTGGCGGCGTCGGCGCTGGCCGGCGGCGGGGGAGTGGCAGCGGCGGCGGCGACGGGCGGCGGCATCCGGAAGGCGCTGTGCGAGGCCGGTGGCGGTTACTGGTACCAGGGCAAGAACCAGTCGTACTGCTTCTACAAGGACGGCTCGACCGTCATCTGCGACGACTGGGGCTGCGACAAGTACCCGCCTGTCAAGCAAGTGACGACGCTCACCGCGAGCCGGGGCTAGGACTGCTGCCAGCCGCGGATGGCCGGGAAGGTTCCCGGGCCCGGTGCTCTCCTCGAGTTCGGTCTGGTCCTGACCTTTGCCGGCACCCTCTCTCCCCTGCTGACGGTCTCGGCTCACGGCGACGCGCCCTCGTGGGGTCCTTCCCGAGGGAAGCCGTGGCGTGAAGGTGGGCCTGAGGACTCTGTTTGTCGTCACCGGGGCCGTGAGGTCGTCCCCGAGATTCGTCGGCATCCGTCTGAACTCGGGGGTTCCCCGACGAATACGGTCATTCTTCAGGGCGCCCCCTAACCACAACGTGCTTTGGGGGCGCAGGGCGCCCCTATCGCCGGTGGTGGGTCGACGTTCGCCTCCAGCCAGGGGTCGACATCCCACCGCGAACCGGAAGACGGGCGCCCATAACGTCGCCGGCCACCGGTGCAACTTAGGGAATCGCCCGGATCTCCGACCTGCACGCGCGGTATCTCAACCGGCGCCGCCGCTTCCGGTGAGATACCCGTATTCCCGGTTCAATTGCGGCCGACGCGGTAGTCAGGGCCGCGGCGCGGTTGGCCCGAGGGCGACGGGGTAGCTG
>JALZEC010000131.1 GCA_030862235.1 Actinomycetota bacterium
ACGAGACGAGCGAGAGTGGCTCCCAGACCACCGGCGCGGCGCAGAACGTCAGGGACGTAGTCATCGCCCTCGGCGGCCCCTTCTCGGGTGCGTCCAAGTCCACAGGCGACAAGATCCGGGCGGGAGCCAAGCTGGCCGCGGACGAGGTCAACAACGCCGGCGGCATCGCCGCTGGCCCGCACAAGGGAGCGAGGATGACGTTCAAGGAGTTCGACGACGCGGGCGAGCCCGCGCGTGGCGCGGCCAACGCCAGGACGATGGTCGATGACCGCTCCCTGCTCGCCTTCGTCGGCTCCGGCACGTCCGATGTGTCCGTGGCCATGGCGCCGGTCGCCAGCGAAGCCGGGTTTCCCTTCCTCTCCGCCTACGGGTCCTCTCCCAAGATCATCGAGGTGGCGACGGCGAAGAAGACCGTCTTCATCGTCCCTCCCACCTTCCCCGCCTACTCCTTCTCGGTCACCGACGAGATGCTGAAGGAGGGACGGACCCGTCCCGCCATCATCCACCAGACGGGGACCTACGGCGACGGCGTGGCCGACCTGGTCGTCACCCGCCTGAGGCAGAGGAACATCACGCCCGTCGCCAAGGAATCGTTCCGGTCGAGTGACACCGACTTCCGCACCCAGCTGGCCAAGATCAAAGACGCCAATCCGGACGCCCTGGTGATGGTCGGTCTGGCACCGACCGATGCCCTCATCCTCAAACAGGCGGACGAGATCGGGCTGCGGGTTCCCGCCTACGACCCGGGCGGCATCACCAAAAACGACCAGTTCCTCAAAGACGCCGGACCGCTGGCCAACGGCGTCATCGGCAACACCCCCAGCTACGAACCCCGCGACACGGCCGCCACCAAGACGCTCAGGGACCGGTACAGGGAGACCACCGGCGAGTCGGTGACCCCTGACCCGGCGGTGTTCTCCTACGAAGGAGTCCGGGCGGTGGCCGCGGCCCTGGCCGAGGGAGCGAGCGGCAGGGAGGACCTGCCCGACTACCTCCGGCGCGTCAACATCTCCGACACCGGCGTGGGGTCTCTTCGGTTCGCGGCAGACGGGTCCCGCATCGGTGGCCGCCTCTATGTCTTCCGCATCACCGACGGCCAGCCGCGGTACATCGCCGCCTACGAGCAGACGGGGCCGATGGAGGTGAGGGAGGTCAGCCTCGGGTGAGGTCCGCCGTGGCAGCTGTCCGGCGGTGGCTGCCAGTGGTGCTCCCGGTCGTCGCTCTGCTCGTCGCCGCCTTGGTGCCCGTCTGGATCGGCGGGCGGCGGGGCTTCGGCCTCGGGACGACGGCCGTGATCGCCGCGGTCCTGGCCCTCGGGTACCAGGTCACGTACGGCTTCTCCGGCCAGCTCTCGGTCGCCCACGCCCCGCTCCAGGGCATCGGCGCCTATGCCATCGCCAACCTGACGACCACGTCCGGCTGGTCGTTCTGGTCCTCCCTCCCCCTGGCCGTCGTGCTGGCCGCTCTGGTCGGGGCCGTCGTGGGCTTGCCCGGGCTGCGGGTGCGGGGCGACGTCCTGGCCCTGGTGACGCTGGGTGCGGGTGAGATCCTGCAGGCCCTCTACCTGAACACTGAGCGGTTCACCCAAGGTTCGGACGGGATCGCGGGGATCCCGCCGGTCACCGTCCTCGGGCGGGCGGTGGACCACCGGGGGCTGTACGCCGTCGCCCTCGGCCTCGGGCTGGTGACGCTGCTCGCGGTGGGAGCGATGCGCCACTCCCCTCTGGGCCGGGCCTGGTTGGCGGCCCGGGACGACGAGGTGGCAGCGCAGGCGTTCGCCGTCCCGGTCGGACGGCTCCGCCTCCTGGCCTTCGCCGTGGGAGCGGGAATCGCCGGCCTGGCCGGCGCGCTGTACGCCGTGCAGGACCGCTTCGTGTCGTCCGTCTCATTCGGGCTGGGCCAGACGGTGATTGTGATCCTCGTCGTGCTGGTCGCCGGGGAGGCCAGGATCGGGCGTACGGTGGCCGCCGCTATCGCCATGACCGTGCTCGTCGACCGCCTCACCCCGTACGGACAGGTGTCCGAAGGCGTCACCGGCCTGCTGATCCTCGCCGTAGTCGCCGTCCGACTGGGGTTGCTCGTCGCCGCTCGGGCTCGGGTTGTGACGTGGCTCCGGCTGGCCCACCAGTGGGCCGGCCGCAGACGGGCCTTGGCTGGCGCCGGATGAGGGCGCTCGAGCTCCGCGGCGCGGGTCGGCACTTCGCCGGCGTGCACGCCGCCCAAGAGGTGTCGCTGCAGATCGCCCGCGGCGAGGTGGTCGGGCTGGTCGGGCCCAACGGCTCAGGCAAGACCACGGTCGTCAATGTGGCCAGCGGGGCCATCGCGCCGACTGCCGGGCAGGTGCTGGTCGACGGGCGGGACCTGACCGGCCAGCCCAGTACCCACTTTTCCCGGGCCGGCGTCGTGCGCACCTTCCAGGCTCTGCGTCTCTTCGAGGGGCTGTCGGTACTGGACAACGTCCGCCTCGGGGCCGAGCGCGCCGAACGACGCACGCTGGTGGGGGCGCTGGTGGGCCGAGGAGATGGAACCTCCCTCGCCCCCGCCCGGGCTGCCCTGGACGAGGTGGGCATGGGAGGCTTCGCCGACAGGCCGGTGGGCGCCCTCTCCCACGGGCAGCGCCGGCGGGTCGAGCTGGCCCGCGCCTTCGCCGCGTCCCCCACCTACCTCGTGCTGGACGAGCCGGGCGCGGGCGTTGACCCCGAGCAACGGGTCGCCTTCGCCGAGATCATCGGGCGCCAACGCCGTGAGGGTGTGGGGATGCTCATCGTGGAACACGACCCAGGGCTCGTCGAGCGGCTCGCCGACCGGGTGCTCGGCATGGCCGGGGGGCGGATCGTGGCCGAGGGCTCCTGGGCGGAGGTGTCCGCCCACCCCCAATTGGCGGCTCAGCTGGGGCCGGGCCAATGACGGTTGCCCGGCTCGCCGTCCGCGGCCTGCACGCGGCGTGGGACGGGCTGCCGGTGATCAAGGGGGTGGACCTCGACGTCGGTGCGGGCGAGATCGTCGCCGTGCTGGGTGGGAACGGCTCCGGCAAGTCCACCCTGCTGTCGGCCGTGGCCGGCCTCCTCCGGCCGACGGCGGGGACGGTCCTCCTCGAGGGCCGGCGGGTCGACGGCCTGTCCCCCGCCCGGCTGACCACCCTCGGCCTGCGTCTCCTGCCCCAGACCCGACGGATCTTCCCGTCCCTGACCGTACGGGAGAACCTGGAGGCGGTGGAGTTGGGCCTTGGCCCACCTGACGCCACCGCCATCCGTCGCCGCCGCGACGAGTGGCTCGAGCGGTTCCCGACGCTGGCGGCCAAGCTCGACCGGCCGGCGGCGGCGTTGTCCGGGGGCGAGCAGCAGCTCGTCGCCATCGGGCGGGTGCTCTCCACCGGCCCCTCCGTCTTGCTGCTGGACGAGCCCTCGGCCGGACTGTCCCCAGGGGCAGCCGTGACGGCCGGTTCCGCCTTCGCCGCCGTCGCCGCCGGCGGTGCCGCGATCGTGCTGGTCGAGCAGAACCTCACCCTCGCCCGCACTCTCGCCTCCCGGGTCTTGCGGATGGACCACGGCGTGCTTCACCCTGAGCCGGTGCCGCGGGTGCCGGTTTCGCGCTCGTGATCGCCATCACGGGCGTCGGGGCGGTGACCCCCTTCGGCGGGGCCGAGGAGACGTGGAAGGCCCTGCTCGCGGGCGAGTCCGCCCTCCGGCCGGCGTCGGCGGCGCTGCGGGCTGCCGGGTGCGAGGTAGCCGGGCCGGCCGAGGGGTTCGACCCGGCGCAGTTCATGGACCGCTACCACGCCCGCCACATGGGCCGGTTCAGCCAGTTCGCCGTCGCCGCCAGCCGCCTGGCCGTGCAGGGCGCCGGCGTCGACCTGGGAGACGGCGAAGGGGTCGGCCTTGTGGTTCACACAGGCGCCGGCGGGCTGATCGAGGCGGAGGCGGCGGCTGCCGGCGCCGCCACCCGACCGCACCGGGTCAGCCCCTACTTCACACCCACCTACGGGCCGAACATGGCTGCGTGCCAGCCATCGATCGAGCTCGGCGTCCGCGGCCCGGTGCTCGGCGGGGTGGGAGCGTGCGCGGCCGGCATCCAGGCCGTCATCGACGGGCTGCGCCTCCTGCAGCACGGCGAGGCCGACATCGTGGTCGCTGGAGGGACGGATGCTGCTCTGTCTCCCCTCCTGCTGGGCTCCCTCGCCAACGCCGGCGCCCTCGCCCCCGCCGGACCCGACCCGGCGGCCGCCTGCCGCCCCTTCGACCGTTCCCGTGCCGGGATGGTGGCGTCCGAAGGCGCGGCCATGTTCGTCCTCGAGCCACTCGACCACGCCCGGCGGCGGGGCGCGCAGGTGCTGGCCCTCCTTGCCGGCGGGGGGCGTTCGGCCGACGGGTACCACGTGACCGCGCCGCACCCCGAGGGCCGGGGTACCGCCGCCGCCCTCAGCCGGGCCGTGGCCGACGCAGGCCTGGATGCGGCGGACGTAGATGTCCTGGTCGCCCACGCCACCGCCACACCCCGCGGCGACGAGGCCGAGGCCGCAGCTGTGCGAGCCGTCTTCGGGGAGATGCCCCAGCTCCGGGTGACGGCCCCCAAGGCAGCCTTGGGTCACGGGCTGGGCGCGGCCGGCGCCTTTGGTGTCCTCGTGGCCGTGTGCTGCCTCCGCGACCAGCTCGTACCCCCCACCCGCAACCTGGTTGACCCCGATCCCGACTGTGGTCCCCTGGACCATGTCCGGGACGAGCCCCGGAGCGGGCTCGTCCGGCACGCGATCGTCAACGCCGCCGGCTTCGGGGGCCAGAACGCGGCCGTGGTCCTGAGCGCGGTCGCCGAGGACGATGGCGCGCCCGGCTGAGGCTCGCCTCGAGCATCGCCGCCGGGTGGCTGTCACGGGACTGGGCTGCATCAGCCCGCTGGGCAACGACCGCCGCCACACGTGGCAGGCGTTGTGCGAGGGCCGGAGCGGGATCGGTCCCATCAGTCTGTTCGACGCGTCCGACCTTCCCACCCGTATCGCCGGCGAGGTCAAGGGTTTCGACCCGGCCGCCACCTTCGGTGTGGCCGAGGCCCGCCGTACCAGCCGGGCCATTCAGCTCGGCATGGTGGCGGCGCGGGAGGCGGTGTGCGACAGCGCCCTCGACATCGGCCCCATCGCCGACGAGGTCGCCGTGCTGATGGCGTCGGGGGTGGGAGGCATCGAGTTCGTGGAACGGGCGTCGCTGGCCTATCGGGACCGGGGCTATAAGCGGGTGTCGCCCTACGCCGCCACCTCGATGCTGGTCGACATGCCGGCGGGCATGATCGCCACCGACGTCGGCGCCCGAGGCCCCAACTTCGCCATCGTCAGCGCGTGCGCCTCAGGAGCCCACGCCATCGGCGAGGCGGCCGAGCAGATCCGGCGGGGCGACGCGGTGGCGGCGCTGGCCGGGGGGACGGAGGGGGCCATCACCGGCGTGGGGATGGCGATGTACTGCATCATCGGCGCCCTCTCCCGCCGCAACGAGGAGCCGGAGCGGGCGTCCCGGCCCTTCGACCGCGGGCGTGACGGCTTCGTGGCGGCCGAGGGCGCGGCCGTCCTTGTCCTCGAGGACTGGGACCACGCAGTCGGGCGAGGAGCTCGTGTGTACGCCGAGCTGGCCGGGTACGGGGCCACGGCCGACGCCGGCCACGTCACCCAGCCCGAGGCGCAGGGAACGGGGGCGCGCCGGTGCGTCGAGCGGGCGCTCGGCCGAGCGGGGCTGAGCCCAGCGGACGTCGGGTACGTCAACGCCCACGGGACCGGCACCCCCCTCAACGACGTCGCTGAGACCCGCGCCATGCACGCCGTCTTCGGCGAGCGGGCCACCGCCGTGCCCATGTCCTCGACCAAGTCGATGACCGGCCACCTCATGGGGGCGTCGGGGGCGCTCGAGGCGCTGGTGGCGGTGCTGGCAATCAGCGAAGGGTTCCTCCCGCCCACCATCAATCTGGAGGACCCGGACCCCGAGTGCGACCTGGACTATGTGCCCCTCACCGGCAGGCCGGCGCTCCCGGCGGCCACCCTCAGCACATCCTTCGGGTTCGGCGGCCACAACGCGTGCCTCGCCTTCCGGGCCCCCGCGTAGGACGCGCCGCTCAGGCCGCGGGCGCGCTCGCTCATGCCTGCCCGTGGGGTGGGCGCGGACAGGCACGGGAACCATGCGCCCCGACATCAGGCCGCCTCTGGGGGCCCGTGGGCCTGTGGAGGCACGAACGCTCGTTTTCCTCTGCCCTCGACCAGGCCCCAGCCCTCGCGGGTCTTGAGCCGGTGGTGATGGGGACAGAGCCGGTCGAGCAGGTCGAAGACGGTCACCCGAGTAGCGGACCAGTCGATGCGATGGTCCACCTCCAGGCGGGCCACCGAGCCGCAGCCCTCGACGGCGCAGGTGGGGTAGAGCCATTGCAGGGCGGTCTGCTGGGCGGCGTTGGGACGACGGCCGAGATGGGCGACTCCCACGACGGCCTGCCCCTTGGTGACCACTGCGGCCAGGAA
>JALZEC010000132.1 GCA_030862235.1 Actinomycetota bacterium
CCCAGGCAGCTCCCGCCCGCCCCGCGGCAGACTGAGCGCCGCTATGCCAAAGCTTCGACCCGGCGATCCCGCTCCCGACTTCACCCTGCCCGACCAGTCCGGTCAGCCCGTCTCCCTGTCGTCGTACCGAGGCCGGAAGGTGCTCGTGTACTTCTACCCCAAGGCCCTCACCGGCGGATGCACGGCGCAGGCCTGCGGCCTCCGGGACGTGGCCGCCGAGGTGGGCGACACCGCCATCGTGGGGATCAGCCCCGACAAGCCGTCGCTCCAGGCCCGCTTCGACCAGAAGTACGGCCTCGGGTTCCCCCTCCTCTCCGATCCCGATCACGCGGTGGCCGACGCCTACGGCGTGTGGGGCGAGAAGAGCATGTACGGGAAGAAGTACATGGGGATCATCCGCTCCGCCTTCTTCGTCGACGAGGACGGCAAGGTAGCCGAGGCGTGGTACAAGGTCTCGCCCAAGGACACCGCCCCCAACCTGCTCAAGGTCCTCTCCGCCGCCGGCTGAACATCCTCAGGCGGCCCCGTCGACGAGCGTGCGGCTCCCCAAGGGGGCGGACAGCTCGACGATGAGCTCCTGGTAGAGGGCGATGGCGATGCACGCCTGCGGTTCGCCCGGCGGCCTGCCGGTGTAGAGCGTGATCGTCACCGTGGTCGCCGTCTCCTCGACGTCGACCCGCCCGATGGGCTCGCATTCGGGCAAGCCGCCCCAGAACCGCACGGCCACCGACGACGAGCCGTAGGCCTCGGCCGACTCGAAGGGCCGGGGGCGGAGGTCGACGGCGGAGGGATTCACGGTCACCCGCCTCGGGCTGGACCCGGTCGAGCCCCCCGGAGGCACGGTGGTCGGGGGCACCACCGTGCTCACCGGGATGTCCGGATCGGAACCGGGGACCGACCCCGGTTCCGACGTTCCCGCGCTCGTGCCCGGGGCATGCGCCTCGGTCGTCGGCGTCGTCGCCGGCGGGAGGTCGTCCGACGGGGGCTGGAGCGGGACCGGCTCGTCGGGCACCCACGACGGGGGGACGGCCAGGGTGGTCGTGGGCTCCTCTACCCCGGCCGCCTTTCCGGACGGGGAGGAGGCGGGACCTCCACGCGATGCCCCGCCTCCCTCCACGCTTCCCGCCACCCTGAGCTCCGACGGCCGGCCCCCGCCCGTCAACGCCGCCCCGGCGAGGGCCAGGGCGGCGACCATGCAGGTGGCGGCGGCGCCGGTGACGAGCCGGTTCCGGCGGCGACGGGAGGCGGCCCGCTGGCGGACCACCTCCAGCATCTCCTCCTCAGATCGCCACACCGGCGACTCCTCCCTGCTCGTGGCCGCTCAGCGTCGAGTCCCAGTCCTGCCCCAGGGCGGTGCGCAGGCGGGCCATGCCCCGGTGGCCGTGCTTCTTGACCGCCCCCACGGACACGCCCAGGCACGAGGCGATCTCGGACTCCCGCAGCCCGACGAGGTGGTGGAGGGCGATGACCTCCCGCTGGCGGCGGGGGAGCGCGGCCAGCGCGGCGGCGAGGGCCAGCCGGAGATCGGTCACGTCCTCGTCGTCGGGGAGGGCGGGCACGCCTTCGCCGTCCACTCGCTGCCGTCGCCGACGAACGTCCACGGCCACGTTCGCCGTCACCCGCAGGACCCAGGCCTCCCGGTATGGGAGCGGCCCCACCCGACGCCAGGCCACCAGGGCCCGGGTGAGGGCTTCGGCGGCGGCGTCCTCGGCCTCGCTGATGTTCCCGAGAATGCGGTAGGCGAGCCGGCGCGCCCGGGGGTAGAGCTCGTGGAAGGCCTCCCCGAACTCGGGGGGGAGGTCGGGCGCGCCCATCACCTCCTAATCGTGCAGCCCGCCGAAATGGTTGACCGGGCGCGACCGAATTATTCGGAGACGACCCGGATGGTCCGAAGGCGCGGATCGACGGGACCCACCATCCGGCAGCCGGCCGCCACCTGGGCGTCCAGGTGCGCCACCAGGTTGGCCGTCAGCCGCTCGCCCGGCACCACCACGGGTATCCCCGGGGGGTAGCTGGCGGCCAGCTCGGCCGAGACCCGTCCCGCTGCCTGGCCGAGCGGCACCCGCTCCTGGCGGGCGTGGAAGGCCTCGCTCGGGCTGCAGACCTGCTCTGGCGGCACGATGAGCCCGCGTTCGAGGAACCCGTGGGGGTCGGGCCGGTCCGGGGGCAGCGTGTCGGCGACGGCCAGCAGGGCGTCGCACAGCCGCTCCACCTCCTTGCGGCCGTGCCCGATGGTGATGTTGGCCAGGACGTTGGCGAAGTCGGACATCTCGGCCTGCACGCCGTGCGTGTCGGCCAGGATGCGCTCCACCTCGTAGCCGGTGTGACCGGTGCGGGTGACGTTCACCGCCAGCCGGGTGGGATCGGTGGCGGTGACGCCGAACGTCCCCGCCAAGCGCTTGTCGAGGACAGAGAGGCGGGGATGGGCGTTCAGGTTGACGCGGGCGTCCTCGGCCAGGGTGATGGCCTGGGCGAGCAGCCGTTCGCCCTCGGTGGCCATCTGGTGGCGGGCGACGTCGAGGGACGCGTAGAGCAGGCACGACGGGCTGGTCGACTGGAACATGCGGGCCACCACCTCGACCCGGTCCGGGTCGACCAGGTTGCCCCGCACGTGGAGCATCGACGCCTGGGTGAGGGCCCCCAGCAGCTTGTGGGTCCCGGTGACGGCCGCGTCCGCCCCCTGTCGCAGGGCGGGCGGGGGCAATGCCGGGTGGAAGGGGAAGTGGGGGCCCCATGCCTCGTCGACCAGGAGCGGGACGCCGTGGGCGTGGGCCGCATCGGCCAGCCCCCGGACGTCCGAGCAGGCGCCGTAGTAGGTGGGGGACACGATGAGCACGGCCTTCGCCTCGGGGTGGGCCTCCAGCCCCCGGGCCAGGGTGGCGGGCGTGACCCCGTGGGCCACATGGTTCTCGGCGTCGAGCTCGGGCGGCAGGTAGACGGGGCGGGCGCCGGACACGACCAGGGCCGAGATGATCGACTTGTGCATGTTCCGCGACGTCAGGACGACATCGCCCGGGTGGCAGGTGGCGGCCAGCATGATCTGGTTCCCCACCGTCGACCCGTTGATCAGGAACCAGGTGCGGTCGGCCCCGTACAGCTCGGCGGCCAGGCTCTGGGCCTCGTCCAGGCCCGAACCCTCGAACCCGTCGAGGTTGCCCACGCCGCTGCAGAGGTCGATCTCGAGCACGGCCGCTCCGAGGGTGTCCTCGAGCAGGGGTGACGCTCCCCGGCCCTGGAGGTGGCCGGGGACGTGGAAGGGGAGCCGCCCTAACCCGGCGTACTGCCGGAGCGCGTCGAGATACGGCGTTCGTTCCTGGCGTCCCAACCCGTTGCTCGTCATCGTCCCCCCGGTGCCCCCGCTGTCAACCCTAGTGGGTTCGGCTCACCCGGCGGGTTGATGGGTCCCCACAGGGACCGAAAGACGCAGCACCCGGTGCACCTTGAGGCTGCGACCCAGCTCGTGGGCGTCCAGCTCGATGGTGACCGGGCCCGTGGGTGCCTCGTCCAGCTCCACGTCGACCTCGGCCACGCACGACTCCCCCGGCTTGAGGCAGTTGGACACCCACCAGCCCCGTTCGGGCGGCTTGCTTTCCTTCCTCGTCACCAGCACCCGGCCGGGGGGTCCGGACACGATCCGGGCGTCGAACTTGTGGAGCACAGCCCCCTGCTTGCCCCGGTTGGTGATCGTGAGCTCGCCGTGGGCGCTGCGCTCGTCGGTAACCAGGTTGGCGAGGGTGGGGGTCTCGTACACCAGCTCCGCGTCTCCCTGGATGCGGGCCACGGTGCGCCATCCCGCCACCAGCACGCCGCCCAGGCCGGCCGTCGTCACCAGACGTCTCACTCTTCGACCACCCCAATCGTGTTCAGGCGGGGATCGGCTGCCCCGACGATGCGTCCGCCCGCCGCCACCTGGAGGGCGAGATGGGCGACCATCTCCGGCGTCAGCCGCTCCCCGGGAACGAGCACGGGAATCCCTGGAGGGTACGTCGCCACCATCTCGGCCGAGATCCGACCGGTGGCGTCGGCCAGCGGCACCCGCTCCTGGGGGGCGTGGAAGGCCTGGCTCGGGGACAGCACCTGCTCGGGCAGCACCCGCAGCGCCTCCTCGACGAAGCCCTTCCGGTTCAGGCCCTCGGCGACGGGGACATCGGCGATGGCCCGCAGCGCGTCGGCCAGGCGGATCAGGTCCTGGCGGTCGTGGCCGATGGTCACGTCGGCCAGGACGTTGGCGAAGTCCGACAGCTCCATCGTCACCAGGTACTCGTCGTGGAGGACCTTGTCGACCTGGTAGCCGGTGCGGCCCGTCGCCGTCACGTTCACGACCAGGCGGGTGGGGTCGATCGCCACGACCCCGTGCTGGCCGGCCAGGTCCTTGCCCAGGCACGAGAGGCGAGGGTGGCTCTCGATCCAGTCCCGCGCCTCGTCGGCCAGGCAGATGGCCTTGTCGAGGAGGGCCTCGCCCTCGGTCACCATCTGCATGCGGGCCACGTCCAGCGACGCCCGGAGCAGGGCCGAGGCGCTCGTGCTCTGGATCATGGCCGCCACCACCTCGACCCGGTCGGGGTCGACCAGCGGGCCCTGCACGTGCACCATCGACGCCTGGAGCAACGCCCCGAGGAGCTTGTGGATGCCGGTGACCACCATGTCCGCTCCCAGCGCCAGGGCGTGGGGCGGGAGGGACGGGTGGAAGGGGAAGTGAGGTCCCCACGCCTCGTCGACGAGCAGCGGGACCCCGTGGCGGTGGGCGACGTCGGCGATGCCGGCCACGTCCGAGCAGGCGCCGTAGTACGTGGGCGACACGACCAGCACGGCCTTGGCCTCGGGGTGGGCGGCCAGGCCCCGCTCCACCGCCTCCGGCGTGACCCCGTGGGCGATGTGGCTTTCAGGGTCGAGCTCGGGGGGGATGTACACGGGCCGGGCCCCCGCCACCACGAGGCCGGAGATGATCGACTTGTGGGTGTTGCGTGAGGTCAGCACCACCTCGCCCGGGTGGCAGGTGCTGATGAGCATGATGTAGTTGCCGACGGTCGACCCGTTCACGAGGAACCACGACCGGTCCGCCCCGTACGCCTCGGCGGCGAGGATCTGCGCCTCGGCCAGGGCCGAGCGCGGCCCTCCGTCGAGGTCGGCGAGGCCGGGGCACACGTCTAGGCGCAGGGCGGCGGCCCCGAACGCCTCCAGGAACGACGGATGGGCGCCCTTGCCCTGGATGTGCCCGGGGGTGTGGAAGTTCGCCCGATCGAGAGCAGCGAAGCGGCAGAGCGCGTCGAAGTACGGCGCTCGGGACTGGTCCAACGGGCTAGGGGCGAACCAGCACGAGGGGGGTCTGCTCGTCGTCGTTCCCCTGCGGGTTGGGCCTCATGGCCTGGACCAGCATGTCGCGATCGACGAAGGGTGACGCGGCGAGTATCTCCACCTTGCCCAGGTCGTTGGCGTCCACCACCGCCGCCCCGCACCCGAGCTCCCGGGCCACCGTCTGCGCCACGCCTTCGGGGTCGGCCGGACCGAGCACGATGTGCTGGGTGTAGGGGGGCATGGTGCCGGGGATGTCGTCCATCCACCTCACCTGCGGCCCCGCCAGCCGGTAGAAGTCGCCGTGGCGGCCGATCAAGCGGCCGGGGGCGGCGAGCAGGAAGGCGGCGATGAACCGGCCGGCGCCGGCCTCG
>JALZEC010000143.1 GCA_030862235.1 Actinomycetota bacterium
CAGACCTCCCGCTGCTCGGCCGGGATCTTGGACAGCGGCATGATCCGGGCGGCGTGGACGATGGCCGCGTCCAGCCCCGCCTCCACGCACTCGTGCAGGAAGACCGAGTTGAGGACATGGCGGGCGGCGGGAGTCAGCCCGAAGGAGACGTTGGACAGCCCGATGAGGGTGTGGACGCCGGGCAGCTCGGCCTTGATGCGCTTGATGCCCTCGATGGTCTCGATCCCGTCCCGGCGGCTCTCCTCCATGCCCGTGCTGAGGGGCAGGGCGAGCGGGTCGAAGAGCAGGTCGTACGGCTCCAGGCCGTAGCGGTTGACGGCCAGGTCGTGGATGGCCTTGGCCGCCCGAAGCTTCCACTCGGCCGTGCGGGCCTGCCCCTCCTCGTCGATGCACGTACACACCACCGCCGCCCCGTACTCCCGGGCGAGGGTGAGGAAGCGGTCGAGGCGGGTCCCGCGGGCGTCGCCCTCCTCCAGGTTGACCGAGTTGAGCACGGGCCGGCCGCCGATCCATTGGAGGCCGGTCTCGATCACGGCCGGCTCGGTGGAGTCGAGGACCAGTGGGACGCTGACCTGGGTGGCGAAGCGGCGGGCGACCTCGTCCATGTCGGCCACGCCGTCCTCGCCGGTGTAGTCGACGCAGACGTCGACCAGGTGGGCGCCTTCCTTCACCTGCTCACGGCCCATCGCCACGCAGGTCTCCCAGTCGTCGGCGAGCATGGCCTCCCGGAACTTCTTCGACCCGTTGGCGTTGGTGCGCTCGCCGACGACGAGGAAGGACACGTCCTGCTTGAAGGGCACGGCGGTGTAGATGGACGCCGCCCCGGGCTCGTGGACCGGCTGGCGGCGGGCGGGCTCGAGGTCGCGGCAGCGCTCGATGACAGCGCGGAGGTGCTCGGGCGTGGTGCCACAGCAGCCGCCGATGACGCTGACCCCGAGCTCGGTCACGAACTGGGCGTGGTGCTCGGCCAGTTCCTCGGGGGAGAGGTCGTAGTGCATCTTGCCCTCGACGACGGAGGGCAGCCCGGCGTTGGGCAGGCAGGAGATTGGCACCCGGCAGTGCTGAGAGAGGTGCCGGAGGTGCTCGTGCATCTCGGTGGGGCCCGTGGCGCAGTTGATGCCGATGACGTCCGGGCGGAGGGCGTCCAGGGTGACCAGAGCGGCGCCCATCTCGGTGCCGGGCAGCATCCGGCCAGTGAGCTCCATGGTCACCTGCACCTGGAGGGCGACCTGCTTGCCGGTGGCGGCCATGGCTTTCCGGCAGCCGATGATCGCCGCCTTGGCCTGGAGGAGATCAAACACCGTCTCGACGAGGAGGATGTCGACCCCGCCTTCGAGCAGGCCGCGGGCTTGGACCTCGTAGGCGTCCAGGAGCTCGGCAAAGCGGGTCTGACCGAGCGAGGGGAACTTCGTTCCCGGCCCGACCGAGCCCGCCACCCAGCGGGGCTCGCCCGGCTTGGCGAAGGAGTCCGCGACCTCCCGGGCGATGCGGGCCGCCTTGAGGTTCAGCTCGTGCGAGCGGTGCCCGATCCCGTACTCGGCCAGGGTGATGGACGAGGCCCCGAAGGTGTCGGTCTCGATGACCTCCGAGCCGACCTCGAGGAACGAGCGGTGCAGATCGGCGACGACGTCGGGGCGGGTGTCGACGAGGATCTCGTTGCACCCCTCAAAGGTCGGACCACCGAAGTCGTCAGCGGTGAGGCCGCGGGTCTGGAGGTTCGTACCGGTCGCTCCGTCGTACATCACAACTCGCTGGCGAACGGCGTCGAGGTAGCTCCGGGACATCGGACCAGGCTACGGCCCGGCGCGACGTCTGTGCAGACGAATCGCGGCAAGCGGTCGCGTCACTGGAACCCCCGCCCGCGGTAGGCCTCGAACCGCAGGTAGAACTCGGTCGGACCCACCCCGAACGCCTCCGTGAACGCGGACTCCCAGTCCCTCCCGCGAGAGAGCAGCCGCCAGTAATCCCGGAGGGCGAGCGGACCGCGTTCGGCGGTGAGGAACTCGGCGGCGAGAAAGCACAGCGGGTAGCTGAACTGGGAGGGGTCGTCCGGGCGCTGCTCCATCGACTCCAGCGACGGAACGTCCCGGGGCACTCGCCGCAAGGAGAAGTTGCGGGTATCCGGCTCGGTGGCCAGGCCAGCAGCGATCACCGCCTCGTAGCCGAGGAGCTCGGCCGCCCCTTCGAGCAGCCAGACGGGGCCGACTCCGTCCCGCGGGTTCCCGATGTCCTTCTGCCAGAAGTGCATCAGCTCGTGGGCGGTCACATGGGCCAGCAACCATGCCGGCCCCCCATCGACGGGACGGGCGCCGGTGTAGAGCACGATGTGGTTGGCACCGAAGACGACCCCGACCGTGTTGGAGCCGGTGCCGCCCGCTCGCACGTCGAGGCAGATCGGCTCCCGGAACCGGAAACCGCCCAGGACGTCGGCGATGAACTGCTGCCCGGCGGCGAGCCCGGCCCGAACCCGGTCCCGGTTGACGGCCGTCACATTGTCTTCGAAGAAGATCGTGACCGGGCCGGCGTGCTCGACTTGGCCGGCGTCGGGCAGTCCCACGGACTGCGGGATCGGACTGCACTCGTCGATCGAAGCGATCGTTCGGACGGTTGTGGGAGGGGCGGCAAACAGCGCGGTCGATGCAGTCGTGGTCGGCTCGGTGACGACCGTGGTGAGCGTCGGGGCGGGCGAGGAGAGTTCGGCCGAGTCCCCGGTGGTGCACGACAGCAGCGTGACGAGCGAGAGGGCGAGGACAGAGAGTCGGCGTGACAACGAGGGCACAGTAAAGGGACGACCCGGCGGCGCGAGCGCGGCTGAGCCCGAGCAATGGCCCGGCGAGCTGGTCGTGTGGTAGAACCGGGCCGTAGAGGCAGTTTGCCCACCGGCTGGGGAACGGGGGGAAAGCCAGGGCATGTCCGTGTTGGTGGTACTGGGCCTCATCTGGGCTGCAGTGCTCATACCGCCCGTCTTGCGCGCTCGAGCCGAACGGCGAGCCGAGTTCATCGAAAGCTTCCGCGACCAGATGGGCGCGCTGGGCAACAAGGCCGAGCGGTGCATGGAGTCGGAGGACCAGAGCCGGCGCCGGCGGCGGGCATCGCCGGTCAAGCGGCGCCGCGACATCGTGGGTGGTCTGTTCGGAGCGATGATCGCTTCGTTGGTGCTCGGAGCGCTGCCGTCGTTGCGAATCGTCTGGGTGCTGCACCTGTTCCTGCTCAACACGCTCATCGGCTACCTGGCGCTGCTCGCTCATCAGCGCGGGTTGGCCATGCGCCGCCAGGCCTGGGGCGTTGCGCGCCCGGTTCGGAAGGCGCATGTGCCGGGTCGGCAGCGGCGGCGGGTGGTCGAGCCCGTTCTCTCACCCGCCCTCACGTCGCGCCGATAAGCAGGCCTCGCCGGGTAGGCGAGTCCCGCCCCGAGGAGGCGGGCGTCGACGCCTAGGCTGCGACAGCGGTGAGGATCTACACCCGTCGCGGTGACGACGGAACCACGGGCCTCCTGTACGGCGGGCGAGTGCGCAAAGACGCAGCCGTCATCGACGCCTGCGGCGAGGTGGACGAAGCGCAGGCCGCCATCGGGGTGGCGCGGGCCCATGCCGGCGCCGGGTCGGAGCTCGACCGCCTCCTCGTCGACCTCGAGCGCGACCTGTGGGTCCTTATGGCCGAGCTGGCGGCGGCGCCAGAACACCGTCCCCAGCTGGTGCCCGGCAGGACGCTGGTCACCGCCGACATGGTCGCCCGCCTGGAGCCGCTGATCGACGACCTTACCCGCCGGTTCCAGGCACCAACCGAGTTCGCGGTGCCGGGGCAGAGCGTCCTCTCGTCCCACCTGGACGTGGCCCGCACGGTCGTGCGCCGGGCCGAACGCCGGGCCCTGGCCGCGGCGCCGGCCGGCTCCCACATCGTCCCCTACCTGAACCGGCTGTCCGACGTGCTGTGGACCATGGCCCGTTGGCAGGAGGACACCTTTCTTCCCGCCCGCCCTCCCGCTCGCCTTACCCGCCCTGAGCAGGAATCCGAGGAACGTCCGTGACCATCGCCTTCTCCTTCTCCGACGACCCGCCCGACGACGCCTCGGTCGTCGGGGTGCCCGTGTTCACCGGGCGGACGGTCCCCGACGGTATGTCCGTCCCGCTCGACCTGGCCTACCTGGCCAAGCGGGGGTTCGAGGGCAAGCTGGGTGAGACCGCGCCGGTTCCGACGAGTGGCGACGGGCCGGTCGTGCTCGCCGTGGGCGTCGGCCCGAGAGAGAAGGTGGACGCCGAGGTCCTCCGGCGAGCGGCCGCCGCCTTCGTGCGGGCCGCCTGGCAGGACGCTCGGGCGGCGAGCACGCTTCTCGCCGCCGCCCCGCCCGGGCTCGACCGGGCACAGGCTGCACAGGCGGCCGCCGAGGGCGCGACGCTCGCCGCCTACCGGTTCAGCCGGTACAAGGCCGAGGCCAAGGCCTGCAAGATGGAGAGCCTGACGTTCATAGGCCCGTCCAGTCCCGAGGCACGATCGGGCTTGGACCGGGGCGCACGCCTGGCCGACGCGGTCACGCTGGCCCGCGACCTGGTGAACGAGCCGGCGGGAAGCCTCACCCCGCAGCGGCTGGCCGACGTGGCGGCCGAGATCGCCGAGCGGGAGGGCCTGGCCTTGACCGTGCTCGACGAAGTGGCGATCACCGGGGAGCGTCTCGGTGGGCTGCTGGGCGTGGCCGCCGGCTCGGAGCAGCCACCGCGCCTGATCGAGCTGGTCTACGACCCGCCCGACGCACGGGCCACGGTGGCCCTCGTCGGCAAGGGCATCACCTTCGACTCGGGGGGCCTCTCCATCAAAACGGCGGAAGGGATGGAGACGATGAAGACCGACATGTCGGGGGCGGCGGCGGTGCTGGCGGCCATGTCCACCCTTCCGGCGGTGGAGCCCGGGGTCAAGGTCATCGCCATCATCCCGGCCACGGAGAACATGCCCGGGGGCAGCGCGACCAAGCCGGGAGACGTCCTGCGCATCCGCAACGGCAAGACGGTCGAGGTGCTGAACACCGACGCCGAAGGGCGGTTAGTGCTGGCCGACGGCCTGTCCCTGGCCGTGGAGGCGGGCGTGGACGCCATCCTCGACCTGGCCACACTGACCGGCGCCTGCGTGGTCGCCCTCGGCCGGCGGATCGCGGGGTTGATGGGCAACCACGAGGGATGGGTGGAGCAGGTACGGGAGGCGGCGCAGCGGGCAGGCGAGTCGGTGTGGCCCCTTCCCCTTCCCGATGAGTACCGCAAGCAGATCGACTCCGACGTGGCCGACATCAAGAACGTCGGCGGCGGCCGCCACGCAGGGGCACTGACCGCCGGGCTGTTCCTCAAAGAGTTCGTGGGGGACGTCCCGTGGGCCCACCTCGACATCGCCGGCCCTGCCCGCAGCGAGGAGGAGGACGCCTACGTGACCAAGGGCGGGACGGGCTTCGGCGTCCGGACCGTGGTGGAGGCGCTGGTCGGCTTCCAGAAACCGGGAGGCTCGGCCGCCAGCCGATGAGTTGGCGGCGGCCCGACCGTCTACCTGATGATGCATCAGGAGACGGAGGAAATCGAGCGTGAGCGTCGTAGACTGTCCGACCGTGGCCGTCCGTTCCGACCCCGGCCCCGCCCAGGCGGTGCTCGATGAGCTGGAGCAGTACCGCCGGGAGCTGACGGGCTACTGCTACCGGATGCTGGGGTCGGGCTTCGAGGCCGACGACGCCGTCCAGGAGACGATGGTCCGGGCCTGGAAGGGCATGGAAAGCTTCGAGGGACGGTCGGGCCTCCGCTCCTGGCTGTACCGGATCGCCACCAATGTGTGTCTGGACATGCTGCGGAGCCGTCAGCGCCGGGCGCGGCCCATGGACTTGGGGCCGTCCTCGACGACCGAGGCCTTCACCGGCGAGCGCCTTTCCGAGCACGCCTGGGTGGAGCCGATCTCCGACAGCCGGGTGCTCCCGACCGAGGGCGACCCCGCCGAACTGGCCGCCGCCCGGGACTCGATCCGGCTGGCGTTCGTCGCCGCCCTCCAGCACCTCCCGGCCCGCCAGCGAGCGGTGCTGATCCT
>JALZEC010000145.1 GCA_030862235.1 Actinomycetota bacterium
CCTCCGGCGGTGAGGAAGTCGTGGTCGGCCTCGAGGGCGTCGAGCGCCTCGTCGAGCGAGCCGGGCACCTGCGGGACGGCCGCCAGCTCCTCGGGCGGGAGGTCGTAGAGGTCCTTGTCGACCGGATCGGGCGGCTCGGTGCGGTTCTGGATCCCGTCCAGCCCGGCCATGAGCATGGCCGAGAAGGCCAGGTAGGGGTTGCACGAGGGGTCCGGGCAGCGGAACTCGAGCCGCTTGGCCTTGGGGCTCTTGGAGTAGAGCGGGATGCGGACCGCAGCAGAGCGGTTCCGCTGGGAGTAGACGAGGTTGACCGGCGCCTCATAGCCCGGGACCAAGCGCTTGTAGGAGTTCGTGGTGGGGGCGGCGAAGGCCAGGATGGCCGGGGCGTGCGCAAGGAGGCCGCCGATGTACCAGCGGGCGGTGTCGGAGATGCCGCCGTAGCCGGTCTCCGAGAAGAAGAGCGGGTCTCCGCCCTTCCAGAGCGACTGGTGCGTGTGCATGCCTGAACCGTTGTCCTGGAACAGCGGCTTCGGCATGAACGTGACGGTGAGGTTGTGGGCCCGGGCCACGTTCTTGGTGACGTACTTGTAGAGCATGAGCTTGTCGGCCATCCGGAGGAGCGTGTCGAACCGCATGTCGATCTCGGCCTGGCCGGCGGTGCCCACCTCGTGGTGGTGGATCTCCACCTCGATCCCCAGGCGCTCCATGGCGAGGATCATCTCGGAGCGGACGTCCTGGAAGTGGTCCATGGGCGGGACCGGGAAGTAGCCCTCCTTATACCGCGGCTTGAACCCGAGATTGGGGTTCTCGTCCTTGCCGGAGTTCCAGACCCCCTCGATGGAGTCCACGTAATAGAAACCCGAGTACTGGTTCTGGTCGAACCGGATGTCGTTGAAGATGTAGAACTCGGCCTCCGGGCCGAAGTAGGCGGTGTCGGCGATCCCCGTGGAACGCAGGTACTCCTCCGCCTTCTGGGCCACGTAGCGGGGGTCACGGGTGTAGGACTCGCCGGTCACCGGGTCCCGTACGAAGCAGTTGATGTCCACCGTGGGGTGCCGGACGAACGGGTCGACCACGCAGGTGTTGGGGTCCGGGATCAGGATCATGTCCGACTCCTGGATCTCCTGGAACCCCCGGATGGACGACCCGTCGAACCCCAGCCCCTCTTCGAACACGTCTTCGGTGAGCTCGTGTGCCGGCGCCGAGAAGTGCTGCGTGAGTCCGGGGAGGTCGCAGAAGCGGAAGTCGACGATCTCGATCCCCGAGTCCTGGATCAGCTTCAGAACATCGGCCGGGCTGCGTTCCTGCACGTTGCCCCTCCTTGCGTGACGTGAAAACGGCGCCCACCCTGGCGTCGTTCAGTTACTCACCAGTTGCACGTCCATGAACGGTGTGTGAACTGGTGCCGACTACCCCATCCGGCACCCTGCCGACCGCCCTGACGGCTGCGAAGATAGCTGCCGCGGGCTCGGGACGCCCGCTCGGGAGGACTCATGGAGAGACAGCAGGACTACGTGCTCCGGTCCGTCGAGGAGCGCAGCATCCGGTTCATCCGCCTCTGGTTCTCCGACGTCCTCGGCCAGCTCAAGTCGATTGCCATCGTCCCCGGCGAGCTGGAAAACGCCTTCGAGGAGGGGATGACGTTCGATGGCTCGGCCATCGACGGGTTCAGCCGGGTGCAGGAATCGGACATGCTCTTGCGGCCGGACCCGAACACCTTCGAGCTCCTGCCCTGGCGGGGCGACGACGCTCCGGTCGCCCGCATGTTCTGCGACGTGACCAATCTGGACGGCACTCCCTTCGAGGGAGACCCCCGTCACGTCCTGCGGCGGAACATGGAGAAGGCCCGGGAGAAAGGGTTCTCCTTCTACGTCGGGCCGGACATGGAGTTCTTCTACTTCTCCGATCCGACGCCCGCCAACGGCACCCCTCCCGCCCCCCTCGACAAGGCGTCCTACTTCGACCTCACCACGTCGGACGTCGCCACGGACCTACGGAAGCGGACGATTCTGGGGCTGGAAGCCATCGGGATCCCCGTCCGCTACAGCCACCACGAGGACAGTCCCGGCCAGTACGAGATCGACCTGCGCTACACGGACGCTCTCACCATGGCCGACAACATCATGACCTTCAAGCTGGTGGTCAAGGAGGTGGCCCTGGAGCGGGGCGTGCACGCCACCTTCATGCCCAAGCCGCTGGCCGGCGTCCAGGGGTCGGGCATGCACACCCACATCTCCCTGTTCGAGGGTGACACCAACACGTTCTACGACCCCGACGACGAGTTCCACCTGTCGCCCGTCGCCAAGGGCTTCATCGCCGGCTTGCTGGCCCACGCCCGGGAGATCACGGCCGTGACCAACCAGTGGGTGAACTCCTACAAGCGGCTGGTCGTCGGCTTTGAGGCGCCCGTCTACGTGGCCTGGGCCCGGAACAACCGGTCGGCCCTGGTACGCGTGCCCGGAGCCAAGCGAGGCAAGGAAGCGTCGACTCGGATCGAGTTCCGCTCACCCGACCCGGCCTGCAACCCGTACCTCGCCTTCGCCGTGGTCTTGGCGGCCGGCCTGCGCGGAATCGAGGAGAAGTACGACTTGCCGCCCGAGCTGACGGCCAACCTGTACGAGATGACGGCGGAGGAGCGACTGGCCGAGAAGGTGGAGGCACTGCCGGGGTCGCTCGACGAGGCGATCAACCGCATGGAGCGGTCGGAGCTGGTCGCCGAGACCCTGGGTGAGCACGTCTTCGAGTGGTTCATCCGCAACAAGCGGGCCGAGTGGGACGCCTACCGAACCCAGGTGACGCCCTTCGAGCTCGATCGTTACCTGCCCATCCTCTGATGGAACCGTTGTTGGTCTATCCGGATCCGCCCCCGGAGTCCCTGACCCGGGCCCTGGATGAGGCGGCGTATCCCTGGAAGGCGATCACCGCTCAGGGCGACGTGGAAGACCTCCAGCCAGAGGACGGCTGGTCGGGCGCCATCGTGTGCGCCGACACCAACCCGGAGGGAGGGCTCTCGCTCTGCCGGACGCTGAGGAAGCGCGACATCCCCCTCGAGCCCCTCCTCCTGATCGCCAAGGAGACGCAGCTCGACGACCTCGAGCTGCGGGAAGACCTGTTCGACGACTTCGTGGTCGCGCCCTTCCGGCCGCGGGAGCTGGAGGCTCGGCTCAAGCACCTCTTCTGGCGGACGGGAAGCGGCACCCGCCCGGAGCTGATCGAGTACGGGCCGCTCGTGCTCAACCTCGAGACGTACCAGGCGGCCATAGGCGGACGGCACCTCGACCTGACCTACATGGAGTACGAGCTGCTCAGGTTCCTCGCCACTCACCCGGGCAAGGTCTTCACACGCGAGACGCTGCTGTCACGGGTATGGGGCTACGAGTACTACGGGGGAGCGAGGACGGTTGACGTTCACGTGCGGCGTCTCCGGGCCAAGCTCAGTGAGGAGCACGCCAACCTGATCCAGACCGTGCGAAGCGTGGGGTACCGCTTCGGTCAGTCGAGGTGGGGTCTGTAGGCCTCGACCTCAGCGCTCTGGGGTCGTTCGAAGGGGTCCTGGCCCCGCCAAACGACCCCGGTTCGAGGGGGGCGCTCAGCGCGGGATCGAGGTGTGCTTGAACTCGTTGATCTCTGGGCAGCCGACGAGGAGATCGAGCACGCGGTCGACGGTTCGGCGGGCCATGTCCACGTCGCCGTGGGGACGGTTCATGACCCGGACGAACACGGCAGAGTCGTCGACGATGAGGGTGGGAACGCCGAAGCACCGGTGGTCGGCGACGACGCGCTCGTGCTCCTTGCGGAACGTCTCGAGCGGCCAGCCCGCCTTCACTTCGGACAACACGTGGTCGGGGTTCAGCCCTGACTCCCGCACGGCAGCTCGCAGGACCCCTTCGTCGCGTAGGTCTCCCGCCTTGTCGTGCCGTGAGGCGAACAGGGCGAGATGGGCGGCGTTGAATCTCTCCGGCCAGCGGTCCCGGACGGCGACGCCCACCTGGCCGGCCAGAAGGCTCCGGCACGCTCCCGGGTTCTCCCAGGCGTCGAGCTCGCCCTCCTCGACGTGCACCTGATCGAGGGAGAAGGGGATGAACCGGACGTTCCACGGGGCGCCGCCCTCGAGACCAACCACCACGTGCTCGCAGAAGTTGCGAGCGAACGGACACCGGTAGTCCCAGGTGACCGAGAAGTCATTGGCGGTCATGGGCCGACGGGCGGCGTGAAGGCGAGGGCGTCGATCTCGACGAGGGCGCCGAGAGGGAGGCCGGCGACGGCCACCGTGGAACGGGCCGGCCGGTGCCCGGCGAAGGCCTCGACGTAGAGCTCGTTCATCACCGGATAGTCGGCGATGTGACGCAAGTAGACGGTGGTCTTCACGACGTCCGCCAGCGAGGCGTCCTCGGAGGCGAGGACGGACACCAGATTGGCCAGCGCCTGACGAGTCTCGGCCTCGATCCCGCCCTCGACGATCACACCTCCGGCGAGGCCCACCTGACCCGAGACGACGAGCCAGTCCCCGGCGCGCACGACGGGCGCGTAGGGCCCGACGGGCGTCGGCGTGCTCAGGTCACTCCCCCGCCAGGCTTGCGCGGAAGTTCAGCCGGATTAGCTGAAGGACGAGCCGCAACCGCAGGTGCGGGTGGCGTTGGGGTTGTTGATGGCGAACCCAGCGCCCTGCAGACCGTCCTTGTAGTCGAGCGATGCCCCGCGCAGGTAAGGAGCGCTGGCTGCGTCGACCACAACCCGGACGCCGTTGACGTCGCTCAGCTCGTCGTCCGGCGCGAACTCGGTGTCGAAGAACATCTCGTAGCTGAAGCCAGAGCACCCGCCCGGACGGACCGCCACGCGCAGGGCGAGGTCGGGGTTGCCCTCGGCCTGAATGAGGTCTTTGACCTTGGCGGACGCGCTGTCGCTCAGCAGGAGGACAGGCTGCGTCTGCTGAGTGATGGTGACGGGTTCGCTCAAGCTCATTGTGAGATTCCTCCTCGAGATCTTGGTACCAGCTTACCGGACCGACAGTTCGACCTGACACGGGTCGCGGTCGGCGAGCGTTCCAAACCGTTCAACGCTGGCGCCGCCGTTCTCTTCCACAAATCCCTCGATAAGCCCCCGGTGCAGGTTGCAGACCAGGTCGGGATGGGCCTCGGCCAGCTCCCGGTAGGGGCAGTGGGTGAAAGCGATCGTGACCACCTGCCCGTCGTCGGCAACGGCCGGATCGAAGCCAAGCTCGTCGAGGGCGGCGGTGAGCGCCTCGATGCACCCAGGACGGGCGATGCGGCCGGCCATGACGCGGCCCTGGTCGAGGGCGGCGGTGGCGGCGTCGTCGGGAGCGACCTTGGCCTGGGCCGCGACCCGAGCCAGCAGCCGGGCGAGCAGGGGGAACGCGGGAGGCTCGAGCCCGAGGGAGGGCGCGTCCGCGGCCAGGCTGTAGCGATGCTGGGGGCGCCCGACCGTGCCCCGCCCGTCCACCTCCACATCGAGCAGACCGACGTCCCGCATCCGCTCCAGGTGGGGACGGACGGTGTTGGCGTGCAACCCGAGCATCTCGGCGATGTCGGCCGTGGAGCGGGGCGACTGGGACCGGGCCAGCTCGAGGTAGATGGCGTACCGGGTGTTGTCGCCGAGAGCCTTGAGCACGGCCAGGCGGCCACCGGGCGCGGACAGGCCTCCCTGCGTGCGCTCGGGCTCGGGATCGGCGTCGGCCTCGACGTCGTCGACCTCGGGCCCCGGTTCTCGGCCCATCGCTGGCATATTACCGGTCCAGACCGGTAAAATCCACCTCCGTGGCCCCTCCGACCCCCCCTCCCTCCCAGGCCGATGTGCTGGCGACGCTGCGCGGCGTGGTCGACCCTGAGCTCGGGTCCGACATCGTCGACCTCGAGATGGTGCAGGAGGTCGACGTGGCGGAAGACGGATTGGTCCGGGTCAAGGTCGCCCTGACCATTGCCGGCTGCCCGCTCCGGGCGCAGATCCGCGACGACGTGAAGGCCAAGCTGCGGGCCGTGCCCGGTGTGAGCGACGTCAAGGTCGAGTTCGGGGAGATGAACCAGGCGCAGCGCAGCGCAGTCATGCAGCGCGCCCGGAAGAAGGCGTCGGAGAACGCCCCGGCTACAGAAGTTCCCCTGACCACACGCATCCTGGCCGTCGCCAGCGGCAAGGGTGGGGTGGGCAAGTCGAGCGTCACCGTCAACCTGGCCTCGTCGCTGGCCATGCGGGGGTTCACCGTCGGTGTCCTCGACGCCGACATCTGGGGCTTCAGCGTCCCCCGGATGCTCGGGGTGAGTGGGCGACTGGTGGCCGCCGACGAGCGCCGGATCCAGCCGGCCGAGATCCCGGTAGGCGAGGGACGGCTCAAGGTCGTGAGCATGGGCCTGCTCGTCGAGGACGAGGACATGGCCATCATGTGGCGGGGCCTGATGCTGGCCAAGGCGTTCGAGGAGTTCCTGCGCAAGGTGGCGTGGGGCGCCATGGACTACCTCCTCATCGACATGCCGCCGGGCACGGGCGACATCCAGATGGCCTTGGGACGCCTGTTGCCCAGGGCGGGCATGCTCATCGTGACCACGCCTGCCGTGGCCGTGCAGAAGGTGGCGGTGCGGGTGGGGGACATGGCGCGCCGGTCGTACCTGACCGTCCTGGGCGTGATCGAGAACATGACCGAGTTCGTGTGCGAGCACGGCCAGCGCTACGCCCTGTTCGGCACCGGGGGCGGCGAGGCGCTGGCGGAAGACCTGGGCGTCCCGCTGGTGGGTCAGATCCCTCTCGAGCCGGCGGTGAGCACGGCCAACGACGCCGGCCACCCGCTCTCGGTGGCCGCGCCGGGGAGCCTGGCGGCCAACGCCTTCGACGAGGTGGCCCGGCGGATCGCCGAGGAGCTGCTCCCGCCCGTGAACATGGAGGGATGCACCGCCCGCGTTCTGGCATCCGTGGAGGCGGCGTTGGGGGCGCCGACGTAGGGCGGATCCCGCCGCCGGCTCAGGTGTGCACGAGTCGGTAGAACCCGTGGTTGTCGCCGTCGGGATTGTCGACGTGGAACACGACCAGGTCGGGCCGTCCGTTCCCGGAGATGTCTGCGACCGCGACTCCGCCGCCCTGGTTCTCCCAGCCGAACCAGCCCGGCACCCCCTTGACCCCGCTCCAGCCCCCGGCGGCATCACCGTTGGCGTCGAGGTCCCAGCCGATGCGGAAGAAGCCGTGGTTCTCGCCTTCCGGGTTGTCGACGTGGAACACCACGAGGTCGGGCCGTCCGTTCCCGGAGATGTCTGCAACCGCGACTCCGCCACCCTGGTTCTCCCAGCCGAAGCCTCCCGGGATGGCCTTCACGTCGGTCCAACCACCGGCGGGATCCCCGTTCACGTCGAGATCCCAGCCGATGCGATAGAAGCCGTGATTCGCCTGCTCGGGGTTGTCCAGGTGGAAGACGACCAGGTCGGGCCGCCCCGAGCCGGAGATGTCCGCTACGGCGATGCCGCCGCCCTGGTTCTCCCACCCGAACCCCCCAGGGACGAGCTTGATCTCCGACCACCCTCCGGCCGGATCCCCTTCCGGGTCCAAGTCCCAGCCGATCCGGTAGTAGCCGTGGTTGGCCTCGCCGGGGTTGTCGATGTGGAACACGACGAGATCGGGACGCCCGGTCCCCGAGATGTCGGCCACCGCGATACCCCCACCCTGGTTCTCCCAGCCGAACCCGCCGGGCACGAGCTTGACGTCGGTCCAGCCTCCCGTCGGATCCCCTGCCAAGTCGAGGTCCCACCCGATCCGGTAGAACCCGCGGTTGTCGCGCTCCGGATTGTCGATGTGGAAGACGACGAGATCGGGCCGCCCCGAACCGGAGATGTCGGCGACGGCGATGTCCCCGTCCACGGTCTCCCAGCCGAACCAGCCGGGCACGAGCTTGGGCAGGCTCCAGGGGATCGCCTGAATCGACACTGGCCGCCCGATGGACGGGACGCCGTTGGCGTCGACCACGAACAGGAAGTAGGCGCCGGGTGGGGCGATCTCGGCGGTGGGCGGATAGGCGACGGTGACCGTGCCGGTCGTACGGCTACGGAT
>JALZEC010000160.1 GCA_030862235.1 Actinomycetota bacterium
ATCCGCATGATCGGCGAAGCCGGGGAGCACCGCTACGCCGCCGGCGACACCGTTTTCAACGCCACCATCTCCAACCTGGGCTGGTGGCACCGCTGGGTCATCCACCCCCACGGCGACGGGCACCATACGCTTCACCACCTGTGGTCGTCGGTCCCCCACCACCAGATCCACCGGATGCACGAGGCGCTGACCGAGCTGGACCGGGGCACGTTCGCCAGCCAGCTCTACTGGCGGGCGAAGGTGCTGGAGAACGCGCGCCAGGGGCTGCCTCCGACCGGTGTCTGACCCGACGGTGAGGGGCGCAGGGGGCGGCCCCGCCGTCTCCCTCGCCATCGACCCAGCCGTCGTCGAGCGTCATCCGCTCATCCTCGTCGGCGGCGTTGTGGCCTCCGGGCTCGTGCCGGCCGCTTCGGTCTTGGCCGGACGGGTCGAGGGCGACCTCCGTCAGGAGCTGTCGTCCCGCGGGTTGAAGATCGAGACGCTCGCCTCGGACCCGGTGATCGCCGACTGGCGGGCAGCCATCGCCGCCTCGGGACTGAAAGCGTCCACCTACAAGGGAAGCGTCGAGCAGCTGGTGCGGCGGACGCTCAAGAGCGGTCCCGTGCGCACCGGCCTCCCCCTGGTGGACGTGTACTGCGACGTGGCCACCCGCCACTTGGCACCGCTCGGTGGCTATGACGTCGCCCGGCTCCCGTCGCCGGCGGTCTCGCTGCGGCTGGCCGACCCGTCCACAGACCGCTTCCTGCCCCTCGCCGGCAAGGAGGGGGACATGCCGCTCACACCCCAGGTCGTGGTGTATGCCGCCGGGCCCACCGTCCTGTGCTGGGCCTACAACTGCCGGGACTCGCGGGAGACGTGCCTCACCGAGGAGACGGAAGTCGCCGTGTTCTTCGGCGAGGCGGTCACCGAGCGCCAGCACGCGCCGCTCGCGGAAGCGCTGGCCGAGCTCGCCGCCGTTCTGACCGGGGCGGGGGCGGCCGTGGGACCGGTCGTGTTTGCCGACGCCGGATCGCCGGCGGTGGAGGTCCCCGCGCCGTGAGCCTCAACCTCCCTCTCCTCGACCTCCTCTGCTGTCCCCACGACCACGCCTCTCCACTGCTCGAGGAGGAGGACGCGCTGGTCTGCCCGCAGTGCTCGACCCGCTTCCCGGTGCGTGACGGGATCGTCTCCTTTCTCTCCGCGCAGGAGCTGAGCGAGCAGGACCACAAGGAGCGGACCCAGCGGGACCAGGAGAGCGTGTGGTACGACCCCATGTTCGAGGGCTACACGAACGCGGTCGAGATCCCCACCGCGGTCAAGCGCATCGGCCGGCCCACCGGAACCATCCTCGACGCCGGGTGCGGAACGGGACGCATCACGGAGGCCCTCGTCCCCCTCGGCCAGCCCATCGTCGCCATCGACTACAGCGAGGCCTGCCTCCGCCTCATGATGAAGCGCACGGCGGGCGCCACCGTCCTTCCCGTGCAGTCCGACCTGCGCGCTCTGCCGCTGCGCCCGGAAGTGATCGCCGCCATCACGTGCGTCGAGGTCTACTCCCAGCTGCGCTCGGACGACCGCCGGAAGTTCCTCAATGGGCTGCGGCGGGTGATGCGACCGGGGGCGACCCTCTCCATCTCCGCCTTCAACTACAACCTGATGTTCAAGGCGTGGCAGCTCCTGGGCAACCAAGGGGCCCGAGAAGGCGAGCACATGCTCGGCGGGGACTACTACTACCTGCGCTTCACCAGGGACGAGTTCCGTCGCGAGCTGGAGGCCGTGTTCGAGGTGGAGGAGCTGGACGGGGTCCGCAACATCCCCGCCCGCTCCATCGCCCAGGCCATCCGCAGAGTCGGCCTGCGGAAGGCGGGCGACCGCTTCCTCGACTTCATGGTCGAGAAGGGCCACCAGGCCGACTTCTGGCTCGAACGCACACCCCTCGCCGGAGCCGTCGGCTTCTTCTGGCAAGCCAAGGCGACGAGGCGGGCGCCGGCTTGAGCGCGGCAATCGTCATCAGCTATTATGAGGGCCGCGCCCGGATGCTGAAATCGGAAAACAGGATGGGCTCAAACCCCATTGCCCGAAAGGGCTTGCGGGTTCGAATCCCGCTCCGGGCACCCACGTTCCTAACGCTTCGGCCCAATGAATTGGTCAAAGAGCGCAACATCTGACCGCCGGGAAACGGAGAGATTCCACTGGTTTGTCTGGCGGCACTTGACGCCCACCCTGCCGGACGCCAAGGCGAAAATGTCGCGGATGTCCTGAGACCGGTTGCTGAAGAGGTATCGGGGATAGAAGTACTTCCCCCTCGGGGTGACAGCCACATTCGTGCCGCGCCAGCCGTCCGAGTGGATCAAACCCCTGAGCAGCAGTCGAGGGTTCTCTTCGATGGCGATCTCGTGCTGCCACGGCTCCAGGGCTATGGAGCGCAAGTGCTTGGGCCCGGCGCCGTGCTGGGGGAACAGGCAGGGCCAGTGCTTGGAATAGGACGCAACCTCAATGCACCCGAGCTTCGGGACGGTGTTCACGACATTGGGGAGCACCGTGCTCATCGCCTCGGCACACTCTGTGATGATCCCTGGATACCGGACGTCGAGGGTGATCCGCAGGCGATAGACACGGCGAGGGTGCGCCGAGATGCATCCGTCGCCCAAATACAGCCCGAGTAGGTACGCATAGATCGGGATCAGACGAATTCGCTCCAGGTGTGGGCACGGGGAACACGGTGTGCTCAATGCGCTCTTTGCTGGTCCACCCTGGATCCAGGTGCGGATCGTCCGACGAGGGATCCCAGTTTCCCGAGCGATTTCGGACGGGGAAGAACCCGATTCTAGAAGCCTCATCGCCTGTAAGTAGTCGGAAAGCGGCCGCGTCATATCTTTATTATATCGAACTGGTGTTCGTCTACACAAGGACAAATACTCCTTTTCGGGATCGGCTGCCCCTGGTTCTCGACGCCACACGGCTCACAGCAGGGGTGGCGCCACCCGGGGGGTGGGCGGCTACCGTCGGTGGTCGGTGCAGGCGATCCCGCTCAAGACCGAACTGCTGAGCCCCGGCGACGACATCGTCGAGGTGGCGCGCCGCGCCCTGGA
>JALZEC010000246.1 GCA_030862235.1 Actinomycetota bacterium
GGGCGATGCGGCGGGCGATGGAGCTGGCGGCGACGGTCCGGCGGGTGACATCGCCCAACCCGTGGGTGGGCTGCGTCATCGAGCCCGAGGGATTCGAGGGGGCGACCGGGCCCGAGGGCGGTCCCCACGCCGAGGCGGTTGCCCTGGCGCGGGCGGGGGAACGGGCTCGGGGCGCGACCCTCGTTTCGACCCTGGAACCGTGCCCGCATCAGGGCCGGACACCGCCGTGCGTGGACGCCATCGTCGCCGCAGGGATCCGGCGGGTCGTCTTCGCCATCGAAGACCCCGACCCGAGGGTCCGGGGGGCGGGTTCCGCCGCGCTCCGGGCGGCCGGGGTCGAGGTCGCCATCGGGCTGTGCGGGGCGGAGGTGCGGGATCAGCTGGCGCCGTACATCAAGCACCGGGAGACGGGCCGGCCGTGGGTGGTCCTCAAGCTGGCCGCCACCCTCGACGGCCGGACCGCAGCCCCGGACCGCTCGAGCCGGTGGATCACAGGAGCGGCGGCAAGAGCCGACGTTCAGCGCCTCCGGGCCGACAGCGATGCGATCCTCGTGGGCGCAGGGACCGTGCGGAGCGACGACCCGGAGCTGACGGTGCGGTCGGGCGAGGAGCCGGCGAGGGGGCAGCCGCTGCGCGTCGTGCTCGGCCGGGCGCCGGCCGGAGCCAAGGTCCATCCCGCCCTGGAGGTGAGCGGCGACCTCGGCGGCGTGCTCGACGACCTCGGGCGGCGGGGGGTGCTGCAGGTCCTGGTCGAGGGAGGACCGACGGTGGCTGGCGCCTTCCACCGGGCCGGACTGGTGGATTCCTACGTCTTCTACCTGGCCCCCGCCCTGCTCGGGGGAGATGACGGGTTGCCCGTCCTTGCGGGTGCGGGTGCATCGACGATGGCCGAGGCGTGGCGGGGACGGGTCACCGGGGTGACCCGCCTGGGGGAGGACGTCCGGATCGACGTCGTGCCGGCCAAGGCGCCGCATTCCTGATGTTCACCGGCATCGTCGAGGAGTGCGGCCGCTTCCTCGGGCGCGACGGCGGACGGTTCCGGTTCGAGGCGTCGACCGTGCTCGAGGACGCCCAGATCGGTGGCTCGATCGCCGTGAACGGGGCGTGCCTCACCGTCGTCGCCTTCGGGGCCGGGTGGTGGGAGGCGGACGTTGTGGACGAGACGCTCTCCCGCACGACGCTCGGCCTCCTGACCCCGGGGGATCCGGTGAACCTGGAGCGCCCCGTGCGGCTGTCGGACCGGCTGGCCGGCCACCTGGTGCAGGGCCACGTGGACGGGGTGGGCGAGGTGGTGGCGCCCCCACCCGAGCTCGTGATCCGCCCCCCGGTCGCGCTGGCCAGGTACCTTGCCGAGAAGGGGTCGGTGGCAGTCCAGGGCGTGAGCCTCACCGTCGCCAGGGCAGGCGACGACTCGTTCACGGTGGCGGTGATCCCGCATACGGCGGCGGTAACGAATCTCGGTCGCCTCCAGACTGGAGATCGTGTGAACCTCGAGGTCGACCTGGTCGCCCGCTACGTCGCCCGGCTGTTGGGAACTCCTGGAAAGATGAGCTGACCGAAGATGAGCAAAACCCCGTTCGCCACCGTCGAAGAAGCGATCGCCGCCTTTGGGCGGGGCGAGATTCTCGTGGTGGTGGACGACGCCCAGCGGGAGAACGAGGGCGACCTGATCGTCGCCGCCGAGTTCGCCAGCGCCGAGAAGATCGCCTTCTTCCTGAACCACACGTCCGGCGTGATCTGCATGCCCATGACCGGCGAACGGCTCGACGAGCTGGAGCTGCCGCCGATGGTTGTGGACAACACCGAGTCCAACCGGACGGCCTTCACGGTCTCGGTGGACTTCCGCCACGGGACGTCGACGGGGATCTCCGCCGCCGACCGAGCGGCCACCATCGCTGCCCTCATCGACCCCGCCACCCGGCCCTCCGACCTGGCGCGGCCCGGCCACATGTACCCGCTCCGCTACCGGGAGGGAGGGGTGCTCAGGCGGGGCGGCCACACCGAGGCGGCCGTCGACCTGGCCCGCCTCGCCGGGCTGTATCCGGCGGGGGTCCTGTGCGAGGTGGTGAGCGAGGACAAGACGGCCATGGCCCGGCTGCCCGAGTTGATCCGCTTCGCCCAGAACCACGGGCTGCTCCTGGTGAGCATCGCCGACCTCATCCGGTACCGCCGCCAGCGGGAGAAGCTGGTCAAGCGGGTGACCGAGGCCCGGATCCCCACCGAGTGGGGCGACTTCACCGGCTACGTCTACGAGTCGCTGCTCGACGGCGAGCAGCACGTGGCCCTGGTGCGGGGCGCGGTGCAGGGCGAGGACAACGTCCTCGTCCGGGTGCACTCCGAGTGCCTCACCGGGGACGCCTTCGGCTCCCTGCGCTGTGACTGCGGTCCCCAGCTGCGGGGCGCCCTGCAAAAGATCGCCGAGGCGGGCATGGGCGTGGTCGTCTACCTCCGGGGGCACGAGGGCAGGGGGATCGGGATCGCCCACAAGCTGCGGGCGTACACCCTGCAGGACCAGGGTCGCGACACCGTGGACGCCAACCTGGAGCTGGGCCTGCCCGTGGACAGCCGGTGGTACGGGATCGGCGCCCAGATCCTGGTCGACCTCGGCATCACGACGATGCGCCTGATGACCAACAACCCGGCCAAGTACGGCGGGCTGGAGGGCTTCGGCCTGGAGATCGTGGAGCGGGTGCCGCTGCAGTCTGTCCCCAATGCCGAGAACATCTCGTACCTCCGGACCAAGCAGCAGCGCCTGGGCCACATGCTGGAGGGACTCGACCCGACAAGCGAGGAGTCGGCCGAGTGACGACGCGCCGCAAGCCGTCCCAGGACGGTCGGTCGCGGGAGAGGGTGTGGCAGCCGGCGCCGGTGCCCCCGGTCACCACTTACGTCGGGCAGCCGCGGGGTGCCGGCCTGCGGGTGGCCGTCGTGGCCAGCCGGTTCAACTCCGATGTCACCGAGCGCCTCCTGGCCGGTGCCCGCGAGGGGTTGGACGCCCACGGAGTGGACCCGGACCTCGTCGTGGTGGCCTGGGTTCCCGGAGCCTTCGAGCTTCCCCTGGCCGCCCAGCGGTTGGCCTCGTCAGGCGACTTCGACGCGGTGATCTGCGTGGGCGCGGTCATTCGGGGCGACACGGACCACTACACCCACGTGGCCGGTCAGTGCGCTGCCGGGCTCCAGCGGACCCAGCTGGACACCGGGGTGCCCGTGGTGTTCGGCGTGCTCACCACCGACACGTTGGAGCAGGCCCTGGAAAGGGCGGGCGGGTCCCTGGGCAACAAAGGGTACGAGGCGGCGGAGGCGGGGCTGGAGATGGTCGATCTGCTGGGGCGCCTCGGGCAGGCGCCATGAGAGGCACACATTCATGCTGAAGCTGGTCCTTCCCAAGGGATCGCTCGAGCGGGCGACTCTGGAGCTGTTCGAGGCTGCTGACCTACCGGTGTCGCGGTCCTCTCAGGTCGACTACCGGGGGACCATCGACGACCCGCGGGTGCTCGACGTGCGCATCCTGCGGCCCCAAGAGATCCCCACCTACGTGGCCGAGGGTCTGTTCGACCTGGGCATCACCGGCCGGGACTGGATCGAGGAGACAGGGGCGGAGGTGGTGTCCCTCGGCGAGCTGCACTACTCCAAGGCGACGGCCCGGCCGGTGAAGATCGTCCTCGCCGTCGAGGACGAGTCCCCGGTCACAGAAGCGTCGCAGCTGGGCGACGGAGTGCGGATCTCGACCGAGTATCCGGAGCTCACGCGCCGCTACTTCGAGAAGCTGGGCATCCGGGCCGACGTCCGCCTGTCGTACGGGGCGACCGAGGCCAAGGTGCCGGACATCGTCGATGCCGTCGTCGAGTTGACGGAGACCGGACGGGCGCTTCGCACGGCCGGCCTGCGCATCATCGACACGTTGCTCGTCAGCTTCACCGAGCTGATCGCCAACCCCGCGGCCTACGAGGACCCGGAGCGCCGGCACGCCATGGGCCAGGTGCGCACGCTCCTTCAGGGCACGCTGGAGGCGCGGGGGCGGGTACTGGTGAAGCTCAACGTGTCCGCCGCCGACCTGGACCAGGTCATCGACCTGCTGCCGACCCTCCGCTCGCCGACCGTCTCCCAGCTCTTCGGCGGGGACGCGTACGCGGTGGAGACAGTCGTGCCCAAGTCCGAGATCAACACCCTCATCCCCGCCCTGAAGGACGCGGGCGCCACCGACATCGTGGAGCTGGCCATCGCCAAGATCGTCCACTGAGGGGGCGACCGTGAGGACGACAACAGGCCGGATAGCTGCGTTCGACCAGCACGCCGGCTTCGGGACCGTGCGCATGGACGACGGAACCGAGCTCTTCTTCCACTGCACAGCCATCGTCGACGGGAGCCGGATGATCGAGGTGGGCACTCTCGTGGCTTTCGAGCGCGTACCCGGCCATCACGGCCGGTGGGAGGCCAGCGGCATCCGCCCGCTTCCCGGCGGAGGTCGCATATAGGTGCTCGCAGCACCTATTGAGGCCCACGCACCCACAGGAGAAGATGGCTGGACGCCAGTCGAGGGGGAATTTCATGATCACCAGACGCTCCGTCCGCCGGCTTCTGGCGGCCGCGGCCTTGTCAATGCTCGTCGCCGAGGGCGCAGCCCTGGCCGCCGACCCGCTTCGGCTCACCAAGCCGGTGCACGCGACTAGGGAAGACCAGAACCCGGGTCGCCTCTACCTGGCGCCCGCCCTGGCCATCGATCCCTCCGACGACCTCAACGTGGTGGCTGCCTTCACCGAGATGCGTACCAACCGGTGCGGCCTCATGCGCTCCACCGACGGCGGTGAGACCTGGCGGAAGCTGGACGCCAGCCCCTCCACCGGGTCCTATCCCTTCTGCCTGAGCCAGAACCGGGGCGAGTTCCAGGGCCAGATCGCCTTCGGCCGCAACGGGACCCTCTACTACGCCCTCCCCGGATGGGACGCTCAGGACGCCGGCAATCGCGGCAACAGCAGCTTGCTGGTGGGCCGCTCGAGCAACCTGGGCGACAGCTGGCAGACGGCGATCGCCCGCAACAACCGCGGCAAGCAGGGCGATGACCAGGAATGGATCCGGCCCGTCGGCAGCATCGCGGTGGACGCCGGCTCGGCGAGCGACGACATCGTCTACGTGGGCTACGCCACCAACCGCCGGCCGTCCTCCCCCAACGCCGCGCCCCGGGAGCCGACGGTCGTGGTCTCGACCGACGGCGGTCGCAACTTCGCCCCGCCGGTCAACCTGGCGGCCACCGTGTTCACCGACGCGAACATGCGCCGGCAGGCGCTCAGCGCCGTCACCACGACCATCCCCACCGGTTCGACGACCACGACCACGACGCCGCCACCCGGATCGCGGGCGGCTAACCCCGACCAGGCAGTCAACTTCGGGGGGTTCCAGACCGTCGTGACCACCGACGACCGGGGCAACGTGTACGCCGCGTGGGGCACCAACACGGCCAACATCTCGCCCAGCCCCCCGTCGGCGATCTTCGTGTCGCGGAGCAGCGACCAGGGCAAGACGTGGACGAGCACCCAGGTTGCCCCCTTCAGCTACAAGACGGGCACGTTCATGCGCATGAAGTGGAGCCCGAAGGGAGGCGAGCAGGGCAGCCTGCACCTGACCTACAGCGGCACGGAGACGCCGGAGATCGCCGGGAGCGGCGACATCTACTACACCCGGTCTACCGACGGCGGGCGGACGTGGATCCCGGCCCGCAACGTCACCGACGATGCTCCCCAGGCGCTGGTCGGGCAGTACTACCCGAACCTGAGCATCGCTCCCAATGGCCGGGTCGACCTCGCCTTCTACGACATCCGCGACGATCCCGGGTATCGCTCGAACGACGTGTACTACACGTACTCCGAGGACAACGGCGACACCTGGTCGAAGAACCTGCGCATCACCGACCAGCCGATCGACCGACGGATGGGCGTCTGGTCGCTCAACTACGACATGACCACGCCCCCCGCCGTCGCCTCGGCCAACGCCTACGCCGTCTTCGCGTGGGACGACACCCGCAACTCCGACCCGTCAGTGGGCGACAACAGTGCCCTCGGTGGCGGACTCCAGGACATCTACGTGGCCAACGCCCAGTTCACGGTGGTGGGTGGCGGCGCTTCCAAGGTGGCCAAGGTGATCCTGGCCGGCGTGGCCGGGCTCGTGGCGGTCGGGTTGATCCTGCTCGTCGTGGCCATGGCCACCCGAAGCCGGTCCGGGGCCGGGCCTGTGCGGGTCCCGAAGTCGGAGAAGCGCCCGGCCCGGGTGTCGTAAGGGACCGTCGTCGTGCAGCGACCGGCTCTTCCGGGCCGGCCCTGCACGCTGGCGCCGCGTTCAGATGATGCCGAAAAGGCGGGAGATGGCGTCCTCCAGCTGCTGGCGGGTGAGCTCGCCGGTGTGGGTGTCGACCAGGCGACCCTGGGCGTCGATGAACAGGGTGCTCGGCATCCCCAGCAGGCCGTAGTCGAGCGCGACCTTGCCGTCAGGGTCATAGCCGGCCGGGTACCGGATCCCGAACTCCGCCAACATGTCCTGTCCCGCCCCGCGGTTGTCCTGGTGGTTGATGCCCAGGAAGGCGACCTTGTCCCCCAGGTCCTCGGACACCTGGGCCAAGGCGGGCAGCTCCTTGCGGCAGGGCACGCACCACGAGGCGAAGAAGTTCACCACCACCGGTCGTCCCCGCAGCGCGTCCAGTGACACCTGGCCCTCGCCGCTGAGAGCGGGCAGGTCGATGGGCCGGGCCACCTTCGGCTCGACGCGACCCGCCGTGCCCGGTTCGGGGGTGCGCTCCCCGAGGGTGAGACCGCCCACGGCGAGGATCACGACGACGACCAGGGTGCCGATCACCCAGAGCCGCCGTGACCTCGGCGACCGGGCGCCTTCGGCCGGCGCCTGCCCCGGATCGAGCGGTTGTGCCGGCCGCTGCTCGATGGGCGGGGGGGCGTCCTCGCCGGTCATTCCGGTCTCCCGAATGCGCCGCGGCACGAGGCCCCGGGCTCGGGGGCCAGCCCCCGTCCGGCGTAGGCGGCCACGAAGGCGGCCAGGGCCGGGTCGGACGCGGAGCTCACCTGCAGTTGGAGGGCCCACGCGGAGGCGACGATCGGTGAGGGGAGGCTCCCGTCCGGCCAGGGCGACACGATGATGTGGGACCCGCTCCTGGCCAGCTGGCGCAGACCCTCGATCTCCTCGCCCGGCAGGTCAGGCTGGTAGGTGATCCACACGGCACCGTGCTCGAGGGAGTGGACGGCCCGCTCGGGGGCCACGGGGCTCGAGTAGAACCCGCAGTTCTGCCACACCGGGTTGTGGTCTCCCCCCACCGGCGGGACCTGGTCGTAGCTGATAGGGCCCAGGACGTGGCCGTTGCTTGGTGGCGGGAACGTCTGTACCCCGGCCAGGGCAGTCGTGCTCGTGGTCGAGGGGGCGACGAGGCCGGTGGTCGTCCTCGGCGCGGTCGTGGTTGGGGCGGAGGTGAGGGTCTGGTTGGACGGGACGGCCTCGTCCGTGCCGTCGTTCCCGCAAGACGTCAAGGCGACGACGCTGAGGGAGAGGACGAGAGCCCGGCGCGGGAAGGGCAGCGGTAGCCGGTTCACTCACCGGCAGGAGGTTGCGCGCCGCCGGCGCGCCGCTGGACGAATGCCAGCTGGAGCTGGGCCAGCGCCTCCCGCAGAGGCGCCTCCTCCTCGCCCAGGCGTGACCCCAGGCGCTCGACGATCCCGGCCATGGCGTCGATGGCCAGCTGGGCGGCGGTGTAGTTGGGCGACTCCTGGTCGAGGTGGATCACCGCCAGCTGGAACAGGCCGATGGCGTGGTTCGCCACGACCACTTCGGCCGGCGTCTGGGCCAGCTGGCGCTGCAC
>JALZEC010000257.1 GCA_030862235.1 Actinomycetota bacterium
GTGGCGTCCACCGGGCCGCCGCGGGTGAGCACGAACACCACGCTCATGTCGGTGAACACCAGGACCGCTCCGAACAGGGTCGCGACGGCCATGACCGGGAGGGTGAGCGGGATCGTGACCTCGAACAGCTTCCTCCAGAACCCGGCTCCGTCCACCTCGGCTGCGTCGTTGATGTCCTGGGGAATGGCGGCCAACCCGGCCATGATGATCACCGCCGCCAGCGGGACGATGCGCCACACCTGCACGGCGATCACGGAGGTCATCGCCAGCTCGGAGTTGCCGAGCCAGTGGAGGTTCCCGTCCAGCAGCCCGAGCCAGCGCAGCGTCCAGTCGATCGGGCTGAACAGGGAGTCGAGGAGCCAGAGCCAGGCGATGGTGGCGAGTGATACGGGCGTCGTCCATGGAAGCAGGATGAGGAAGCGCACCAACCACTTGCCCCGGAAGTCCTTGATGAGCACCAGGGCGAGCACCTTGCCGAGGACGAGCACCAGCACCATGGTCACGACGGTGATGAACAGGCTGTTGGTGAGGGAGCGGCGGAAGACAGGGTCGTCGAGGATCGCCCGGAAGTTCCGCAACCCGACGTAGTCGAAGCTCGGGTCACCCACGGTCACGTCGCTGAGGCTGTAGGCGATGGCGAGGAAGAAGGGGACGGCGACCAGGGCGACGATGTAGATGACCGAGGGCAGCAGGAGGAGCGGGCCGAGCACCCCGTCCCGCTCGAGGAGGTACCGGCGTCTCACAGCTGGCGGGGGGTGGTGCGCAGCCCGGTGTCCTTGTCGAAGAACCGCAGGTCGCTTCCCCTGACCACGAACTCGGACGTCTCGTCGACGGGGACGTGGACCGACACCGTCGCCGGCAGCATCGAGATGACGCGCGTCTCCTCGCCGATACCGGTGACTACCCCGTGGATGTGCCGCTCCGAGCCCAGGTACTCGACCCGGTGGACCCGGAAGGGGATGGTGGCGGCGCCGTCGTCGGCGTCTACCACGCCCTTGGGGAGGAGGCTCTCGGGACGGAAGCCCACGAGCACGTCGTCCCGGGGGACGATGTTCATGGGCGGCGACCCGAGGAAGGTCGCCACGAAGGTGTCCGCCGGGTAGTGGTACACCTCGCGGGGGGTCCCCAACTGGCGGATCTTGCCCTCGGACATCACCGCGATGCGATCGCCCAGGCCCATGGCCTCGACCAGGTCGTGCGTGACGTAGATGGTGGTGGTCCCGACCCGGTCCTGGAACTGCTTCAGGTCGTCGCGGGCGGTGGCCCGCAGCTTGGCGTCGAGGTTCGAGAGCGGCTCGTCGAGCAGGAACACGCTGGGCTCGCGCACGAGGGCCCGGGCGAGGGCGACGCGCTGGCGCTCCCCACCCGAGAGGTGGCGGGGCCGGCGGTTGAGCAGCCGGGTGATGCCCAGCAGCTCAGCCGCCCACTCCACCTTCTTGGCCCGTTCGGGCCGTTCCACGCCCTGGGCCTTGAGCGGGAACTCGATGTTCCTCCGCGCCGTCTTGTGCGGGTACAGGGCATAGCTCTGGAAGACCATGGCGATCTTGCGGGCCCGCGGCGGCAGCCCATGCATCGGCTCGCCACCGATCAGGACCTCACCCGAGGTTGGTTGCTCCAGGCCGGCGATCAGGCGCAGGAGGGTGGTCTTGCCGCAGCCCGAGGGCCCGAGGAGCACGAGGTACTCGCCCTCGTCGGTGAGGAGGTCGAGGTCGTCGACCGCCGGGCTGGCGTTGCCCTCGAACTGCTTGGTGAGGTGCTTGACCTCGACGGTCGCCACGGAAAACGGCTACCTGCTACCTGCCGCCGACGAGGCCCCGTTCACGCCAGCGCTGGAAGATGGGCCGAATCTGGTTCTCGGCGTCGATAACCGCATCCCTCGCGCTCAACTCGCCTCGCGCCGCCCTGGCCATCATCTTCGGGAGGATGAACGTGTCGAACACCTCGCCTTCGGCGGCGTTCGCCGGTCCGGGGTGGCCGACGTTGGTCGTCCACCGCTGGGCGTCCTTGAGCAGGGCGAGCTTGTTCGGGGGCTGGGACCCATAGGGGTCGTTGTCGAGCCAGGTGTTGAGCTGGGGGACGGTCTGGGGGAACGCCGGGAAGGTGTAGAGCTCGCTCTGGTTCGTCGCCTCCTGGTAGTTGGCCACGAGGTTGAGGATGAACTCCTTGGCCGCGTCGGGGTTCCTGGAGTGGTTGGGGATGATGAAGATGGGGATGACGTGCTCGCTGGCCAGCTGGATCCCGCCGGGGCCCCTGAGCGGGGCCGTGAAGAAGACGTCGCTGGCCACGTCGGGGTTCGCCGTCTGCGCCGTGCGGTACGCGGAGATCGAGTTGAGGATGTAGGAAAGGTTTCCGGCGATGAGTCCCTGGTTGTTGGACGCCGCGTTCCAGGCGAACACCTCGTCGGTCATCGAGGCCCGGAAGAGCCGGGCCATGTAGTCGACGGCTTCGATCGTCTGCGGCGAGTTGATGACGATGTTCTCGTTCTGGTCCTGGATCGAACCCCCGAACGACCAGATGAGCGCTCGGGCCGCCATGTTGGAGTCGAGCTCATTGGACATGCCGATGCCGAGCTGGATGCCCTGCTCCCGCTTGATGCGGCCTCCGGCGTCGAGCAGCTCCTGGTACGTGGAGGGGCCGTTGGGCAGGCCGACCCTCTCCCAGATGGAGCGCCGGTAGTCCCCGGGGTCCGGGACCCAGCCGTGGCAGAACCCATAGAACTTCCGCGTGGTGGGGTTGTAGGTGCTGCGCGTGCAAAAGTCGACCTGCCTGCCGAACCGGCGCTCGGCCTCCTGATTGATGTCGCTGAGGTCGAGCAGGCTCGGCTCGAAAGCGGACGGGGGCGAGAGAACCTCGATCAGGTCGTGACCCTGACCCCCCGCGATCTCGGACGACACGCGCGCCGGGAGGTCGGCGAGGGCGACGTGGTCGATCGTCACGTTGACGCCCACCTGGCGACCCCAGTTCTGCGCGAACGGGTCGAACCACTGGTCGTACCGAGGAACGAAATGGCTCCAGACCAGGATGCTCAGGTCTCCCGAGAGCCTTCTCGTCGGCTCCACGATGCTCGTGGTGACACCGGTCGCCCCGGATCCCCTGTCGTCGTCGTCACCGGTGCCGCACGCGCTGAGCACGGCGATGCCGGCCGTGTACTTCAGGAATCGCCGCCGCGACAGACCGGATGGGAAACTTTGCTCGTCCACAGGTGGTCCTCCCTGGGTGTTCGACTTCCTCCTCGGGGATGGGTGGGCGACGGAAGAGTGTGGGCGTGAACGTACACCCCGCGCAGGCTCAAGGGTTGCAGGCCGGAGAGGGTCTCTGTGGTGCGCTGCTGGCTTCTCGTGTTGGCCTTCCTCCTACCGGCGGGTAGAAGACGGGAATGTCCTCTGTGGTCGCCGCCTCTTCCGTGACGATGGGTGAGTGGATTGCCGGCGGGGCCGTCTTCCTCGCCGGGATAGCGATCGGACGGGGGTTGCAGGCCGTCCTGTTCCGGGTCGTCCGCCGAGGCGACGCCGACAAGGGCGCTGCCCTGGCTGTCGGGCGCTTCGTGGCCTTCGTCTTCGCCACCGCCGGCCTCGTGTACGGACTTTCCGTTCTCGGGGTGAAGCTCGGCCCGCTCGTGGGGGCTATCGGGATCGGCGGCCTGGCCATCGCCTTCGCCGCCCAAGCCATCCTCGCCAACTTCCTGGGCAGCATCATCCTGCAGTTGCGCCGACCGTTTCACCGGGGCGACCAGATCTCCACCTACGACTGCGAGGGCACCGTCGAGGACGTGAACTTCCGCACCGTCGTCCTGCGGACCTTCGACGGCGAACGGGCTCTGATTCCCTGTGCCGAGGTCCTGGCCAGACCAATCATCAACTACACCGTCCTCGGTCGACGGCGTACGACGCTCTCGATCTCGGTTGGCTACGACGCCGACCTGGTCCGGGTCCGGGAGCTGCTGCTGGAGGCGGTCGCCGGGGCCGACGGCGTCTTGGACCAGCCGCCGCCGGAGGTCTGGGTCGAGGAGTTCGCCGATTCTGGCATCGAGCTCGCCGTCCGCTTCTGGCACGCTCCCGACATCGCCACCAAGTGGCGGGTGCGAAACAACGTGGCAGTCGTGACCAAGCAGACCCTCGACCGCGCCGGCGTCGACATCCCGTTCCCCCAGCGGGTCATCCGTTTCGCAGTGGAGGATGGACGCGAAGAGTCGCACGGTGCCGCGGGGGAGGACGGCGCCGAGGAGGCCCGCCAAGCAACCTCGGAGGACGCTCGGGACGGGTCTCGGTAGGTCGACTTCGACGAGGCGCGAGCAGGGTAAGTCGGCTTCCGGGGCGAGGACCGGCGTTGAACCGCCGACCGCTACGCTGCCCTCCGTGCCGTGGACGAGGGTGACGAGGTGCGCCGGGCGCGCCGTTCTGTTCGTCGCCTTGGCGGTGGCTGGTCTCGGGTGGGCCGAGACCTCGGGTGAAATCAGAGCACCCGACCGCGCCGTCGGGCTGACGCAGCCGCCGGGGCTGGCGATCGACGCCTCCCTGCCGGGCCGATCCGATGTGTTGACGGCTGGCTGGGTGGAGCAGCGGCTGCTCAAGGCTCGCGTCCGACTCGGCCTCGCCGTTCTCGTCGGCCTGACCCTCGCGCTGGCCGCGGCCCCGGTCAGGACCACGTGGCCGCCTCATGCTCCCCGGCCCACCCTCTGGCGCCTCGGGAGCGCAGCACGCCGCGCCCCTCCCCTCCTCCGGCTCGCGTAGTTCGCCGAGACCGTGGCCGCCCTCGTGGCGGCCCAACCGGAGGAGATCACCGATGTCGAACGCGTTTCGTTGGCGCGCGCTGCTTGTTGTCGCCGTGCTGGGCGGTGCGGTCGCGCTCGTCCTTGCCCGGCCGGTTCGCCTGGGGTTGGACCTGCAAGGCGGCACCCAGATCGTGCTGGAGGCCCAGGACACGCCGCGCCAGAAGGTCGACGCCGATACCGCCGCCCGCACCCTCGAGGTCCTGCGCCGGCGGGTGGACGCCCTGGGCGTGGCCGAGCCGACCCTGCAGCGCTCCGGCGATCGACGGATCATCGTCGAACTCCCGGGCGTGGCCGACCCCGAGCAGGCCCTCGACGTCATCGGGCGGACGGCACAGCTGGCGTTCCATCCGGTGCTCGGTCCGGCCGATGCAGTCGCGACGACGAGCTCGTCCGGCGCCGAAGCGCCTCAGGAGCTGGTGCTGAGCGGCGACGACGGTTCCCGGCTCCGGCTGGAGCCAGCGCGGGTGACCGGAGAGGCCGTGAGCACCGCCCGAGCGATCCTCGGCGGCTCCTTCGGGGGCGAGTGGCAGGTGCAGGTCGAGTTCCGCGGGGACGGGTCTCGGGAGTGGGCCGCCCTGACCGGCGAGGCCGCCTGTGCTCCTGCCGGTGACCCCCGGCGGCGGATCGCCATCGTGCTCGACGAGGAGATCATCTCCAGCCCGGAGGTGTCGTCGAGCGTTTCCTGCGGCACGGGCATCACCGGGGGGGACACCGTCATCACCGGACAGTTCACAGAGCGGGAGGCCAAGGATCTCGCCCTTCTCATCCGGGCCGGGGCCCTCCCCGTGCCGGTGACGGTGGTGGAGCAACGAACGGTCGGGCCGACCCTGGGCGATGCCGCCATCCGAGCCAGCGTGCGGGCGACGGTGATCGGCGCCACCCTCACCATCCTCTACATGCTGGTCTACTACCGGCTGCTGGGCGCCCTCTCTGCCCTGGCCCTGGGCGCCTACGGGCTCGTGTCCTTCGCCGTACTCGTCGGCCTCGGGGCCACCCTGACGCTTCCCGGCATCGCCGGGTTCGTGCTGGCCGTCGGCATGGCCGTGGACGCCAACGTCTTGGTCTACGAGCGGCTGAAGGAGGAGCACGCCACCGGTCGCAGCCTCCGGTCCTCGGCCACGGCCGGGTTCCGTAACGCCTGGAGCGCCATCGCCGACTCCAACGCCACCACGCTCCTCGCCGCCATCATCCTGTTCTTCTTCGCCTCGGGGGCGGTGCGCGGGTTCGGCATCACGCTCACGGTGGGCGTCCTGGTGTCGATGTTCAGCGCCCTGGTCATCACCCGGGTTCTCGTCGAGCTGGTCGTGTGCCGGCAGGCGGTTGCTCGGCGCGTCGGCTTGCTCGGTTTGGAGGTGGGGTCGCGCCTTCGGAGATGGCTCGCCGACCGCGGCCCCGACCTCCTCGGGCGGGCCCACATCTGGTTCGCCATCTCGGCGGTGGTCGTCGCCCTCGCCCTCGCCGGCATCGTCCTCCGCGGCCTGTCCTACGGCCTCGAGTTCTCCGGAGGCCGCCTGGTGGAGTACTCGACGGAACGGCCGGCGGACCTCGACCGGCTGCGGTCGGAGCTGGCGGAGTCAGGCCTGCCACGCGCCGTCGTGCAGGAGTCGGGCGGCAGCAACGTCGCCATCCGCAGCGGCAGGCTCTCGGGCGAGGAGGACGCCCGGGTCAAGGCCGCCGTGGAGCGCGTCGCGGGCACGGCGACCGAGCTGCGGGACGAGTTCGTCGGACCGACCATCGGCGAGGAACTGCGCCGGAAGGCCTTCATCGCCCTCTCCCTCGCCCTGGGGGCCCAGCTCCTCTACCTGGCCGTGCGGTTCCGTTGGACGTATGGCAGCGCCGCGGTCGCCACCATGTTCCACGACGTGCTGATCCTGCTCGGCGTCTTCGCCTGGCTGGGGAAGGAGCTGGACGGCGTGTTCGTGGCCGCCCTTCTCACCGTCATCGGCTACTCGATCAACGATTCGGTGGTGGTCTTCGACCGCATTCGGGAGCAGCGTCGGGCCCGCAGCCGGGAACCGCTGGCCCAGGTGGCCAATGACGCCTGCCTGCAGACGATTCCCCGGACGATCAACACCGGCCTCGGTGCCCTGTTCATCCTCGGGGTTCTCTATGTGCTCGGCGGTGAGACCTTGACCGACTTCGCCCTGGCCCTCGTCGTCGGCATCGTGGTCGGGACGTACTCGTCGGTGTTCACCGCGGCACCCCTGGCCGTGCTGCTCGAAGGGCGTCGGCCGGTGCCCGGCACGGCTGTGCCCGCACCCTCGTTGCGGCCTGCGGCGGAGCGTCCCGCGCCCCCTGCCGACCCTCCCGGGGACGACCGGTCGGCGCCGCGGCGAGAGGTGCCGCTGGTGGGCGTTTCTCCGCCGGGGGGGCACCGTCGCAACGGCCCACCCCGTCCTCGCAAGCGGAAAGGAAAGAAGGGGAACCGGCGCAGGTGACGGTCCCGGTCCCACGCGGAAGTCACCTGGGGCCGGCGTGCGGTGGGTTGCCGAGAGCGGCGGGTGAGCCAGAATGGTCGCCGCCGATGAGTTCGTCGGCGGCCGCACGTCGTAGTCGTCGGGTGCCGCCGGTGGCGGTTGCGACGGAGGTGAGGCTCATGAGCAGTGTCCGGGTGCTCGTCGGGACACGCAAGGGCGCGTTCATCCTGACATCGGACGGCCAGCGCCAGCAGTGGGACATCCAGGGTCCGCTTTTCGGGGGATGGGAGCTGTACCACCTGAAGGCCTCTCCGGCCGATCCCAACCGGATCTACGCCTCGCAGTCCGGAGGCTGGTTCGGGCAGATCGTGCAGCGGTCCGACGACGGCGGCCAGACCTGGGAGCCCGTGGGGAACCAGTTCGCGTACGAAGGGGAGCCCGGCACGCACCAGTGGTACGACGGGACGCCGCACCCCTGGGAGTTCGCCCGGGTGTGGCACTTCGAGCCGTCGCTCACCGATCCGGACACGGTTTATGCCGGCGTGGAAGACGCCGCCCTCTTCCGGTCGGTCGACGGCGGCCAGACCTGGCAGGAGCTTGCCGGGCTCCGGGAACACCCGTCCGGGTCCATGTGGCAGCCGGGCGCCGGGGGGATGTGCCTGCACACGATCCTGCTCGACCCCAAGGAATCGGGGCGCATGTGGGCCGCGATCTCGGCCGCGGGCGTGTTCCGCAGCGATGACGGGGGCGAGACCTGGCGCCCGGCCAACCGGGGGCTGCGGTCGGAAGGCATACCGGACCCCGACGCCGAGGTCGGCCATTGCGTGCACCGCATCGCCCTGCACCCATCCCGACCGGACGTCCTGTTCATGCAGAAGCACTGGGACGTCATGCGCAGCGACGACGGGGGCGAGTCGTGGCGGGAGGTCAGCGGAAACCTGCCGAGCGACTTCGGGTTCCCCATCGACGTCCACGCCCACGAGCCGGACACCATCTACGTGGTTCCTATCAAGAGCGACTCCGAGCACTACCCACCCGACGGGCGCTTGCGGGTCTACCGCAGCCGTACGGGCGGGGACGAGTGGGAGCCCCTGGAGAAGGGTCTGCCGCAGCAGGACTGCTACGTCAACGTCCTGCGCGACGCAATGGCCGTCGACCGATTGGATCCCTGCGGGGTCTACTTCGGCACGACCGGGGGCCAGGTCTACGCCTCCGCCGATGAGGGTGACACCTGGACGCCGGTTGTTCGGGACCTGCCGGCGGTCCTGTCCGTCGAAGTGCAGACGCTGGAATGATCCGGGTCGTCCTTCCCGCGCATCTCCGCACCCTGGCCGGTGTCGCTGGCGAGATCGTGCTGGACGTCGACGGCCTGTCCACCCCAGGCCACGTCCTGGACGAGCTCGAAGCCCGCTACCCCATGCTCCGGGGGACCATCCGCGACCAGGTAAGCCGTCGGCGACGGCCGTTCGTGCGGTTCTTTGCCTGTGAGCAGGACCTGTCCCACGAGCCGCCCGACACCCGGCTCCCCGACGCCGTGCTGGCCGGCGACGAGCCGTTCGTCGTCGTCGGAGCCATGGCCGGCGGCTAGGTCAGTCCGCGCTGAACGGCAGTGGAGGTGGAGGGAATCGAACCCTCGTCCTTCGGCTTCTCAACGGGGCTTCTCCGAGCGCAGCCGGCGGAAGGATCTCGGGCGGACGCTCGTCGCCGGCGCCGGGCGACCGCCCCAGTCAGCTG
>JALZEC010000291.1 GCA_030862235.1 Actinomycetota bacterium
GCCCAGCTCGGTCTCGTTCCCCAGCCCCAAGCTGCGTGAAGGGAGAGAGCCATGACTGACCACAAGACCCTCATCCGCCAGGTCTTCGACGAAGTTGTCAACCGGGGGAAGATCGAGCTGGTGGACGATCTGTTCGACCCGGACTTCCAGACGATCACCCAGCAGGGCACGTTCGACCGAGAGGGCTTCAAGGACTACGTGCGCATGTGGCTCACGGGCTTTCCCGACGCGCACTGTCAAGTCGACGACCTGATCGTCGAGGGCGACCGGGTGGCATGGACCGTCCGGGCGACCGGTACGCACACCGGAGAGTTCATGGGCATCCCGCCCACGGGCAAGGCCATCGACTTCGAGAGCTTCAACATCGGTGAGATGCGCAACGGTCGCGCCTACCGGCACAAGGTTCTCCAGGACACGCTGACAATGCTCCAGCAGCTTGGCGTCATCCCGCCTCCCACGCAGCCACAACCCTGATCAACCGGCGCGGAACGGGCGCGGAACGGGCACGAAAGGGCGTAGAGGCGGATCAGTCGAATCGATACGGAATCTCGGGCGTGTCACGAGGCAATCGCCAATGGTCGGGATCCTCGTAGGAGTAGGCGCGGTCCACGACATTGAGGACGCTGCTGTCCCCTGCGCTCACGTTCTGTATGCCGTGCCAGACCCTCGGGGGAACGACAAGCATTGCGGGGCGGACATCTCCAAACCGAAACATGTTCACCAGCCCGCGCGTCGGAGACTCGGACCGGTCGTCATAGAGCACGATCTTGACGAGTCCGCGATTCACGAACAGCCGGTCCGTCGTGTGAAGGTGGGAGTGCCATGCGGAGACGGCGCCCGGGAAGAGAGTGAGCTGAAAGATCTGCTCGACGCGCATATCGTCCAGGTGCCAATCGGAGCGCAAGACCTCCGTCACGTAGCCGTTGTCCTTCGCCACGTGCCGGATTTGCTTCACCGCTACCCCAGAGATGTGCTCTTGAATGAGATCCCACTCGGCGGTGACGCTCTGGCTGTCCTTGGTCGCCCGTTCGATCATTGCGGTGGGAGCCCCCGAACCCTTCGCGCGTGCTCTATCAATCCGCCGCGCCGGCGGTAGCTCGCGAAGGCGAGCACGTCTTGTTGGGACACGCCAGTAGCTAGGCACAGGCGACGAACCAGGTCCTTGCTCGCTCTCCTGACGTGATGACCCACACCCCTGGGCAGTAGCGCCTCCCCCGTTGAGGCGAGCGCAGCCCGGGTCAGGAGCTCAGTCCGAAATGCCTCCGGCTCCTTCATCCGGTCGTGGATGTGAAGGTGCTCGGTTGCATCACCGCTCCGATAAGAGCCTGGTCGTCGTCCAGATTCGAGGATGACCACCGTCATCTCCGGAAGGAGCTCCATCCGCAATCCCGCCCTTCCGGCCCGAAACAGCCACTCCTGAGAAGGAGTAGTCCAGCAGGCGCGTGCCGCTCGCCACTCGCCGACAACCTCGAACGCCTGGCGACGCAAGACCCAGCACGACGCTGGGACGGAAACGAAGGGTTCCCACCGCCCCGTGGGACTGGCCGAAGCGAGCGTGACACCGCCGCATGGATCAATTCGGGCACCCATGCCAAAGACGAGGTCGGCACCGGTGGTCTCGAGCTGCTCGACCGCCTTCTCGAGATGGTCTGGAAACCAGAAGTCGTCGTGATTCAAAAAGGCGATGTAGCGACCGTGTGCCCGGCGTACGCCCTCGTTGTTGGGGCCCGACTGCTCACCGCAGTTCTGTGGAAGGTTGACGAATCGGGCCCGGGGATCTCCGAGCGCTTCAACGACAGCGGCTGTGTCGTCCGTGCAGGCGTCACCGACCACCCAAAGCTCCCAGTTGACAAACGTCTGGTGCAGGAGGGTCTGAAGCGCCAGTTCGAGGACGGAGGACCGGTTGTATGTAGCGGTGACCACCGAGACCAGGGGATCCATAGTCCTCAGGTCCGACGAGCCTGCGGAGCGAGCGCCATGTTGAACAGCCACCTCATACCCGGGCGTTCGGTACGCCAGACCCAAGCCAGCCACGCGAGGAGAACGGCGGCGCTTGTGAGTGCGACCGACCAGATCGATCCGTCAACGATGCGCCAGCGAAACGCGAACGCAACCAGCATGAGGAGCGCCGACCCCGCAAGCAATCCCAGGAACTTCTGGTGCATGGGACGTATCCCCGTTCGGCGATGGAGGGCCTTGGCCGCCGCCACCTGCTGGGTCAGCATGCTCACGGACGTGGCCGCCGCCGCACCGACCATGCCGAGCCAGGGGATGAAAAGCGCGGCCGACCCCACCATGACCACGAGTGTGAGGCCACTTACCTGCACGAGCATCCTTCGCTCGCCCGTTGCGGCCAAGGCCATCCACGTCGTGGCCAGTACCGCATTGGGCACGAGGCCGGCGACGAGCACCCACACGACTTGAGGGTGGACGGGAAACGAGGCGCCGAAGACCAGGCGAAGCAGTGGCTCCGGAAAAGCCGCCAGGGTGATGAAGATGGGCACGATCACCCAGTAGCTGAGACGGGTCACGCCGCGGTACAGACGCTCGAACTCTTCCACGTGACCGCCCTGCCAGAGGGTGGTGGCCACCGGAAGGTACTGGGCCAGGAGCAGGAACGGCACGAGTTGGAACAATCGCTCAGTCATCCGAAGCGTCGCTTCGTACTCCCCGACGGCGGCAGGAGAAGACACCAAGCCGAGAAACACGACATCGAGCCGAGCGATCATCATTGCCGCGACAGTCTGAAGGACGAACGGAATGGACGCGGTGACGAGGATGCGAATCCCCGGTGTGGACCTCTCTCGAGGCAATGCGCTAGCCCGAACACAACTCCGTGCCGACGCGACGGAGACCACGAGCCCGGCGACCCCGGCGGCGCCAAGCGCCAGTGCCACGGAGCCGAGGGAGCGGGAACCTGCCACGGCCAAGGCGAGCAGGGCGATCAACCTCGCCAGGGCAATCACCAGGTGCGGCAGCTCGGACAGAACGGGTCGAGCGCTTCCTCGTGCGATCGACGAGGCAGCGGCTGAGAAGTTCGTCCCAACTAACGCCGCGATCAGCCCGCAGAGCAGGATTCCCCGAGACGCGCCGTCAAGGTCGCGAGACGCAGCGGGAACGATCGCCAGCAGGACGGCGGCGCCCACCGCGGATGTGACGAGGGCCAGCGCCATCGCCGCCGAGATAATTCGGCCTCGCGCCGCCTTCGTCTGGAGCGAGGCGAGGGTCTGCACTGTCGCCAAGCCCCAGCCCGCCCGGGAGAGACCGGCGAGCAAAACGACGATCGAGAGAAAGAAGGCGAGCACGCCGTAGCTCGACGTCCCCAGCAGCCGGACCATAAGGGCGACAACGACGACTGAGGAGGCCGAGTTGAGTCCGGCGGACACCAGACGCGCCACCGCCGCCGCCCCGAGCCGGCGGACTGCGTCATCAATGCCGTGGACCACACCGGTACCATCCGAGGCGGCCAGCTCGCCCGCTCGAGCGGTAGGCACGGCGGGATGCTATCCGGCATGCAGCGGGTCTGACGGCCCGGCCAGGAGCGGTCCGACGGGCCGTGGGACGGGAGGTAACCTTGGCGTCGGGCGATCTTCCCCCCAAGCAGGTCCGGGGAGGCACGTTTCTCCTAGTTCTCCCCCAACTCACCCCGATACACCTGGAGACCGTGAAAGGAGGAAGAGTCCACCCTAAAGGGCTGGTTGGAGGCCCTTTGGGAATGAAGTAGCAGGCCAGGGGACGTAGCTCAGTTGGCTAGAGCACCTGCTTTGCAAGCAGGGGGTCGCCGGTTCGAGTCCGGTCGTCTCCACCGCGAAAGTGCTGGTCAAAGCACGTTTGGCGGCGGGATCTGTTCAGTAGATGTTGAACACGAGTCCACATCGAGCTGGCGAAAAGTGTGCGGTCCCGGTTCATAGTGGACACCGTGGCTCCGGTGAAGCTGACCCGGTTTGGTGGACATCGGGTGGTTAGGCAGCGGGTGCTGCCCTGTTCATCTTCTCGTAGTTGTTTGGACTGAGGTAGCCAAGGCTGGAGTGCCTTCGGCTCGGGTTGTAGAAGGCCTCGATGAAGTCGAAGATGGCCGCCTCCAGCTGGCGGCGGGTGGACCAGATGTGGCGGTCGAGCAGCTCGGTCTGCAGGGTGGCGAAGAAGCTCTCAGCGAGGGCGTTGTCAAAGCAGTCGCCGGCGGTGCCCATCGATCCGGAGACACCGCCGGCGCGAAGGGCCCGTCCGAACGCCAGGGAGGTGTATCGGCAGCCCTGGTCCGAGTGGTGGAC
>JALZEC010000184.1 GCA_030862235.1 Actinomycetota bacterium
GACCGTGCCCGGCGCCTGCGCGGCTGGGACGTCGAGGCGGCCACGACCTGGGTGGTCGGGGACACGGCCAACGATCTGGCCTGCGCTCGGGCCGGAGGAGCCCGCTGCCTCCTGGTGGCCACGGGCCGGGTACCTCTCGAGGAGCTGGAACGGCTCGGGGCCGACCAGGTGCTGCCCGACTTGTCGGATGCCGAGGCCGTCACCCGCCTCCTCACCGGCTGATGCGACAAGCGTGATATCGCCCCAAGACCTGATCTGGGCGGAGGCAAGCGGCACGCTCGCTCGCTCCTCATGAGCGTGCTCAGCTGAGGTGGTGATCGACCTCCACACTCATTCGTCCGTGTCCGACGGCTCCGAGCCGCCGGAGCGGATCCCCGAGCTCGCGGCCGCCGCCGGATGCTGGGCGGTGGCCCTGACCGATCACGACCGGCTCGACGGCATCGCCCCCGCTCGGGCCAGCGCCCGTCGGGTCGGCGTCGAGCTCGTGCCCGGCTGCGAGCTCTCGTGCACGACCCCGTGGGGCGAGGCCCATCTCCTGGCCTACTTCGTGGACGAAGACGGCGGACCGCTCCACATCGAGCTCGAGCGGCTCCAGCGATCACGGGAGCGTCGCAACCAGCAGCTCGCCCGCCGGCTGGGGGAGCTGGGACTGCCGGTCACGCTGGAGGAGATGGAGGACGAGGCGGGCGGGGAGGGGGTGGGCCGGCCCCACGCTGCCGCCGTCCTCGTCCGGAAGGGCGTCGTCGGTTCCATCTCCGAGGCCTTCGACGTCTGGCTGGGAGAGGGACGGCCCGGCCATGTCGAGCGGGAACGGCCGGATGTGCAGACGGCGCTGGACGCGACGCGAGAGTCGGGCGGCGTGCTCGTCCTCGCTCACCCGCTGAGCATGGGGCTCGACCCTGCCGCCCTGGACCGCGCCGTGGGCGAGCTGGCGGCTGCCGGTCTGGGCGGGCTTGAAGCGATCTACGGGCGGTACACGCCAGAGGAGCGCCAGGCGCTGACCGCCCTGGCCACATCCCATGGGCTGGTGGCCACCGGGGGCTCCGACTACCACGGCCGGTACAAGCCCGACCTCCAGGTCGGGGTCGGCCTGGGCGATCTGGTCGTGCCTGACGACGTGCTCGACCGGCTGGAGAGCCGCCGGCCGAGCGGCAAGCCGCGACGGTACGCGCCCGGCTATGGCGTGTAGCCGCCGGCGGCCCGGGCCACCGTCAGGCGCGAGCGGCGGGCGGCCAGACCCTCGCCGCCATAGGTGTCGGTGTGGCAAGCCAGCTCGTGGCCACCGGCGGCGCTGTACGTGAAGAAGCGCACGATGACCGTGGAGGCGGAGTGCTCGACACGAGGTGACCAGGACTCGTGGCGGGGAAAATCCCACTGCCAATCGTCGACAGCCTCGGGTGCGTCCCACCCCGCAGGCAAGCGCGGGAGGGCTCCGTCCCCTTCCACGACCTGTTCCTCAAGCCAGTCCCAGCCATGGCCGGCGGCTCCCACCTCGGCGAGCTCGCGTACGGCGAGAGAGGCTAAGAGCAGGCCGCGGTCGCTGCGCTCGCCGGTGAGCGCCTCCCCGACGTCGGCCGCCGCCGCTGCCACATCGGGCGGCTCGTCGTCGTCGTAGTCGGCCAGCAGGTGCTGAAGGCGCGTGCGGACGTCGGCGGCGACGTCGGCGGGCACGGCGACGACCCGTCCCTCGCCATCACGGCTCCAGCGGCCCGTGAGCACCACCATCTCCCAGCCCGGTGCCACGGATACGCCAAAAGGCGCCAGGACGGGACCGAGATCGAGGTCGGCCAGCGCCCAGCCCTGCGGCGCGTCGGCGAGCGCCTCCTGCCAGGAGTCCGTCGCCTGGCGCCGAGCCTCGGCCAGGGCCGCGGCGTCGGGGAGGCCGCCGCTCACGACGGCAGGTACTTGTCGAACGGGCGCAGACTGGCCTGATTGAGGTAGGCATCGGGTTGGACGGCCCGCAGCACGACAGCAGCTTGCACGGGATCCTTCTCGATCATCTTGTCGAAGGTTCCCGGGCGGGCAAGGTACTCGAGGGTCATCGACATGACCTCCGTGGACCCGCTCTCGTACGCCTTGGACGTGTACTTCCCGGTGACGGGGTACTCGCCGGCGTAGCGGCCTTCCCTTCGCATCCCTCCCGCGCCCTTCTGGGTCGTTGCCCCACCGCCAGCCTGCTGGTGCCGCTTGGCCAGAAGTCGTTGGATGTCGGCCCAGCTGTCGATCGCGCCCTTGTCCTCCAAGTAGTGCCCGATCTCGTGGACCATGATCGGCAGCGGTTCGTTCGCCGCCAGATGGACCTCACCACCGCTCTGGAAGGCTCGGAACTTCGACTCCTTCATGGGGTGCACCCTGATCTTCGGTCGGGGAAGCAGACCGAGCACTCGAGCCTCAACCAGGGTCCGGATCATCTTGTCGGCTTCCCACACCGTCCTGCTGAACGTGCCGTCATCCAGCGGCGTCCGGTAGAAGTCCTTGGCGGCGATGGGATTCTGGTCGTTGTCTTGGGTCACCTCGACGATGTCGTCGCCGAGGAAGCCGCCGTTTCGCCATTTGGGGCTCTGGTCGGTCATCTTGAGCGCATCCGTGTCACCCGAGTGGGCACGCGCGACAAGGGACAGTGAAGGCAGGGACTTCAGCGCGGCCGAGAAGTTGGCCTTCTCGGACTTCGTCAGGGCCTGCCCGAAGCTGGCCCCCTCGGCCCGGCCGGCGATCTGCTGCCACTCGGCGGCGGCATCTTGGGTCAGCTGCGCCGAGACGGCCGCTCTCGTTTCGTCCTCCGCGAGGTTGATGATGTTGCGAACGAGCCACTCCCGCGGCTCACCCGGCATCCAGCGGAACTTCTCCATGGCTTCCCTGGTCGTCGCCGCAGTGGGCCGAGGATTGTCCGCAAGGAATGCCAACAGGTTCCCTGTCACGATGAGAACGTCCATATCGGACGGAACCTTCTTGTCGAGCTCCTCCTCGACAAGATGGAGGACCCGGTCCGGATCGTCGGGATGTGCCCTGGCGTGCTTGGCCCGGATCACCGGCTCCATCTTGTTCCTGTACTCCAGCACGAGCTTGTCCACGAAGCCTTTGTCACTGGCGACCCTCAGGAGATCGGCCCCGAAACCGGCGTCCATCCGGCGCGTGCCCTCCCGTTCCTCCAGCCGATCCCTGACCCGCTTCTCGCCGATCACCGCGGTGTCGGGCAGGGGCTGACCGGGTGCGATGTCCCGTTGGGCGGCGACGCCCCTCGCCCCCGCCGTTCCCGGTGCCGTCCCACGGCCGCGGTTCAACAATGAGATCGTCACGGCGTTGCCGGCGAGGCGTTGCATTGCAATCACCTGGTTGGCGCCGGACGCGGAAGCGGGCCGGTGCTCGGTCGGGGCTTTCGCCGGGACCGACGGCCGGCGGCGGTCGGCGTGCCGTGAACGTTCCATCGGCGCCCTTTCGCTGATCCGCCGGGACAGCGAAGCTACCAACGCCCCACGACCGGCGCCTATCTGCCCGATCGTTTTCGTCCTCCTCACCGCTGAGCTCAAGCTCGTAGAGGTGGGTGACGAGCTCGGAGCGCGACATGTCGCCGAGCTCGGCCTCCAGCTGGTCGGTGACCTCCCAAGCGGGCGCGCGCCATGGCCCGGACGCGAACCACCAGGGGTACCGGCAAGCCCGGCCACCCACCGCTCGCCCTGGGCGAAGGGCTGAAGACACCCAGCGCTGGAGCATCCACCCTACTCGGCGCCGCCTTCCCGATCCGCTCCGCCCTGTGTTACAACTGGTCGTAGAAGGGCTGGCTGGAACCGAGAACAAGAGGTCGTCATGCTTGCTCTTCCGCGTCCGGACCGCGCCTGATGGCGGTCGCCGACGCTGCACCCCGCGCAACCGCCTCCCGCAACGGATCCTCGTCCGCCCAAGACGAGTTCCTCCGCGAGCTCCTCGGCGCCCTTCGTGACGCGAAGGCGGGCGATCACGTTCGGCTCTCGACCCGTCGCACCGGGCTTATGGGCGAGGTGGCGCGGGCCTTCAACGAGCTGTCCGACACCCCTACCCGGCTCAACCGCGAGCTGGCCCGCGTCGCTCGGGTGGTCGGGCGCGACGGGCGTATCGGCGAACGGGTCCGGGTCGAGCAGATGGCTGGTCAGTGGGCCGACACCGGCGTGGCCGTGAACTCGCTCATCGATGACCTGGTCCGCCCAACGCAGGAGGTGGCCCGAGTCATCTCGGCCGTTGCCGACGGCGACCTCAGCCAGAAGATGGCGGGCAGCATCGAGGGCCGCCCGATGAAGGGTGAGTTCCAGCGCATGGGCCACGTGGTCAACTCGATGGTCGACCAGCTGCGCTCGTTCGCCGACGAGGTGACCCGTGTGGCCCGGGAGGTGGGCACCGAGGGACGGCTCGGCGGCCAGGCCAAGGTCAAGGGCGTGTCGGGCACCTGGAAGGACCTCACCGACTCGGTGAACTTCATGGCCTCCAACCTCACCGACCAGGTGCGGAACATCGCCCTCGTGACCACGGCGGTAGCCAGCGGCGACCTGTCCCAGAAGATCACGGTCGAGGCGCGGGGTGAGGTCGCCCTGCTCAAGGACACCGTGAACACGATGGTGGACCAGCTGAGCTCGTTCGCCGACGAGGTGACCCGTGTGGCTCGGGAGGTGGGCACCGAGGGACGGCTCGGCGGCCAGGCCCAGGTCAAGGGCGTGTCGGGCACCTGGAAGGACCTCACCGACTCGGTGAACTTCATGGCCTCCAACCTGACGGATCAGGTGCGGAACATCGCCCAGGTGGCCACGGCGGTCGCACGCGGTGACCTGTCCCAGAAGATCACCGTCGAAGCCAAGGGCGAGGTGGCCGCCCTGGCCCAGACCATCAACTCCATGACCGACACCCTGCTGGCCTTCGCCGACGAGGTCACCCGGGTGGCCCGGGAAGTGGGGACCGACGGCCGCCTCGGTGGTCAGGCCGTGGTCCCGGGGGTGTCGGGCACGTGGAAGGACCTCACCGATTCGGTCAACTTCATGGCCTCCAACCTGACCGACCAGGTGCGGAACATCGCCCAGGTGACGACCGCCGTCGCCCGGGGTGACCTGTCCCAGAACATAACCGTCGAGGCCAAGGGCGAGGTGGCCGCCCTGGCCCAGACCATCAACTCCATGACCGACACGCTGCGGGCCTTCGCCGACGAGGTCACCCGCGTGGCGCGCGAAGTGGGCACGGAGGGGAAGCTCGGCGGTCAGGCGGTGGTGCCGGGGGTGTCGGGCACGTGGAAGGACCTGACCGACAACGTCAACCAGCTGGCCGGCAACCTCACCAGTCAGGTCCGCAACATCGCCCAGGTGACGACGGCCGTGGCCAAGGGTGACCTGTCCCAGAAGATCACGGTCGAGGCCCGGGGCGAAGTGGCCGAGCTCAAGGACACGATCAACACGATGGTCGACCAGCTGGGGTCGTTCGCCGACGAGGTCACCCGTGTGGCCCGAGAGGTGGGCACGGCCGGACGGCTCGGTGGCCAGGCCGACGTGCGGGACGTGTCGGGCATGTGGAAGGACCTGACCGACAACGTCAACCAGCTGGCCGAGAACCTCACCAGCCAGGTGCGGAACATCGCTCAGGTCACGAAGGCTGTCGCCCGGGGCGACCTGTCCCAGAAGATCACGGTCGAGGCCGAGGGCGAGGTCGCCGAGCTCAAGGACACGATCAACACGATGGTCGACCAGCTCCGGTCGTTCGCCGACGAGGTGACCCGCGTCGCCCGAGAGGTGGGCACCGAGGGTCGGCTCGGGGGTCAGGCGCGGGTGCCGGGCGTGGCCGGGACTTGGAAGGACCTCACCGACTCGGTCAACTTCATGGCCACCAACCTGACCGACCAGGTGCGCGACATCG
>JALZEC010000344.1 GCA_030862235.1 Actinomycetota bacterium
GTCCTGCACCACCTGAGCCGGGTCACCTGAAGTCCGGTCGGGGCACGGGCAGTCCGGTCCGCAAACAGCAGTAGCCGGATCGGGCGTGAAGCCCGAGCCGGCTAACACTGCTCCTCCGAGAACGCCGCCGCTACGGCCTCGGTTGGACGGATGGAGTCAGGCCTCGCACGACTTGGCCTCAGCGATGCAGGTGTCGGTGCCGTCACCGCCGACCACCGTGTCGGTGCCGGCTTCCCCGTCGAGGCGGTCGTTGCCCGCGTCCCCGGTAATGCGATCGTTGCCGTCGCCACCCGAGATGGTGTCGTGGCCGTCGCCGCCGGAGAGCCGGTCGTCACCGCCGCCCCCGACGATCACGTCGTCACCACCGCCACCGAAGACGTCGTCGGCGCCCGCCGAGCCGCAGATGACGTCGTTCCCGGCGGTGCCCATGGTCGGACCGCTCGAGGGCGAGGCCGAGATCGTGCAGGCCAGGACTGTCTGGGTCAGCGCTGCGGACCTGCTCGACAAGAAGGTCCCCTGGCCGCCGTAGGCGGCGGTGATCGAGTGGCTCCCGACGGCGAGAGAGGAGGTCGTGAAGGTGGCCACCCCGCCGTTCAGGTTGGCCGTGCCCAACGTGGTCTCCCCCGTCCGGAAGGCAACCGTGCCCGTCGGAGTGCCCCCCGGGCTGGTCACGGTGGCGGTGAAGGTCACCGGCTGTCCCGGGCCCGAGGGATTGGGGGCCGACGTGAGCGATGTGGTCGTCGGGTCCAGGGCGACGACGGTGTGGGTGAGCTGGGAGCTGGCCCGGCTCTCGTAGTTGATGTCGCCCCGGTAGACGGACTGGATCTCTGTGTGGGACCCGGGGCTCAGGTTCGAGACCGTGATCGAGGCCGAGCCGTTGACGAGCGGCACCGGTCCACCCAGGGCCGTGTGGCCGTCGTAGAACTGGACCTCCCCCGTGGGGGCGAGGGCACCGGGGGCGGTGACCCCGGTAACCGTCGTGGTGAACGTGACCGGTTGGCCCTGGTCGGTGGTGGGCGACGACTGGGTGAGGGTCACCCCGGGCACGGCCTGGCGGACGGTGATGGGGAAGTCGTGGGAGTCGGGGTCGAAGGCGTCGGGCCCGCCGGGAACGTAGCGAGCTTGGATGGGGAAGCTCCCGGCGTCGAGGCAGCAGTAGGTGATGCGGGCCGAGGACGCCTTGTCCTCCACGTACTCAACGAGGTTGGCGCTCCCCAGAAGGACCGGAGCCGAGGGGTTGCGGATGTCGTAGAAGTCGACCCGGCCCGTCGGCGTCTCGCAGTCTTTGAACAGGTGACACGAGGTGCTGGAGTCCTGCACCGAGCCCACGAGCTCGATCGTCTGGCCGTAGGTCGAGGGTGTCGACGCGTCGGCCACGATGAACGCGTCCCCCCTCGACGCGTGGGCCGGGGATGCGACGCCGAGCACCCCGACCACCACAGCCATCAGCGTGAGCGCCGCGAGTCGGGAGAGGCGCGTGGTGGCCCACTTCCGCTGACGCGATTCCCACCCCGGCCGGCGCGGCTTGACCCGCTCCAACCCCGTGCCAACCCCGGCGAAACCACGCTTGGACGCGCTCGCCGCCATCCTGATCAACCGTTCAAACATTTGGGTCCTCCCCTTCACGCTTCGGATCGTCAAAGGCCAGCCGTTTCCGGGCGCCGGCTCGGCGGAAGCGGAGAAGATCGAGGACCTCGGCGTCACCTCGAAAGGTCGTCTCGACGCCGGTCGTCACATGTCGCACCACTCCTCGCAGCTCGGCTGGCGGCTGCGTGTCGTCTGCGGCGACCCAAACCTGGACGAGAAACGTCTCCATCCCCATCTCCTCGGCCCCCTTTCTGGCCGGGAGCAGCATCCGCCCGAGGCTTCGGGAACGGTTCGGGTGGGATTCGGGTGGGGTTGGGTCGGGCTTTGGGGCCGCGGTTAGGCGGCGGAGGGCGCAGGCCGGCGGGCGCCGACCTCGGGGAACGCCGCTGGCTCGACCCCGATCTGGCCCATGCGGTCGCAGTAGGCCCGGTACATGCGGCGGGCCTCTCCGTGGCGCCCGGCGGCGCTCAGGGCGGTGACGAGCTGCAGGTGGGCCCGCTCGTCGTAGGCGTCGCGGGCCAAGACCCGCAGGAGGTACCGTGCCGCCCCGTCGTGGTCCCGGCCGGCGAGGGCAAGGTCGGCCAGGGCCATGGTCACCGAGACGTACGTCGCCCGAGCCTCCTCCCTCGGCACCACGGCCCAGTCCTCGTAGAGGTCCTCCTCGAGAAACTCCCCGCCGTAGGCCCCCTCGGCCCTGGCCAGCAGCGCCGCTGCCGCCTCGGAGTGCCCCTGAGCCAGGGTGCGCAGCCCGGCCCGGGCGTCGTCGAGGAAGACCTCGAAGTCGATCACCATGTTCTCCGTCCGCACCCAGGCGGCATTCCGGTCGTTGGCCACGAAGTGCTCATTGTCGAACCGCTTGCCGGGGTCGAGGACGGAGCGCAGCGTGGACAGCGTCACGGACAACCGTGAAGCGACGCGGGAAGGATCTTCGTCACCCCAGAGGAGGTCGATGAGCACCTCCCGGGAAACGGGATGGCCGCGGCGGGCGATCAGCACCTTGAACAGGTCTCTCGCCTTGCGCGATTGCCAGTCGCTCCCGGGGACTGGCACCCCGTAGCGCTCGACCACGAATCCGCCCAGCACGCGGACGGTCAACGGCGGACGGGCGGCGCGGGCGAGGTCGGCTTGTACCTGGGCGGCTTCGGCGGCGAGCGTCCGGGCACCCAGCCGGCGCAGCGTTTGCTCCGCCTCGGCCGCAGCCGTGAGCGCGTCCGAACCGCCGAGCCGGGCTTGGGCGAGGAGCACTCTCGCCTCCCCCAGCGGGTTGCCGATCGCAGCCCAAATCGTCGCGGCTTCGTCGAGCAGATGGCGAGCGGTGTCGGCGTTCCCGGCCATGCGGGCCCGGAGTTCGAGCGCCTCGGCCAGCGCCGGCCGGTCGCGCTGGGCGCCCGCCGTCACGCTCGCCTCTTCGGCGAATGCAGCCGCGCCGGCCAGGTCTCCCTTCCGGAGCGCGACCTCCGCCGCCGCGATCAGCGCGTCCGCCCGGGCGAGGGAGGTGAGGTCGACGGCGCGACGGGCCAGGCTCACAGCTTTGTCCGACTCGGTGTCGGCCACGATGAGGGCGAGCCCGGCCAACGCCGGGACGAGACCCTGATGGTCTCCGGAGGCCTCACCGATCGAGATCGCCTGCTCGTAGTGGGCGCGGGCCAACGCGAGATGGCCCTGCAGGCGGTGCACCGTGCCGAGGTGGGCGAGCGCGTAGCCAGCCATGCGCGAACCGAGCCGCTCGTAAGCGACCTTGGCCGCCTCCAGCTCACGGGCGGCCTCGTCGAGGCGGCCGAGGCCCATGAGCGCCTCCCCACGATTGGCCAGGGCGAGGGGACGGAGCATCCCGATCCCGGCGAGATCGGCCAATCGCACCGCCTCGTCGAGTTCGACGAGTGCCTCCCGATAGTGGCCCTCGGAGAGAAAGCGCGATCCCCTGTTGATACGGAGACGGACGATCTGGATGTGGTCGTGGGCGGCCTCGGCATGGGTCAGGGCGCGCTGGTACAACCGCATCGCCTGACCGCTGTCACCCTCGAGGGCGGCCAGCATGGCCCGTGCCGTGTAGGCCATCGCCCGCGCCCGGTCGTCATCGCTCCGCTCGGCGGTCGTCATCAGCTCCTGCGTCAGCCGGCGGGAACGTTCGAGGTCGCCGAGGAGCCAGCTCGCGGCCGCCGCCCATCCCAGGACCATCGCTCGCAGGACGTCGTTACCGCTGCTCTGCAGGGCTCGCTCGTACATCACCAAGGCCTCGCCGAGCTCGCCGCGGAAATGGCGGACCAGCCCCGCGAGCAGACCGGCCGACATCGGCACCGCCCCTTCCTCCGGAACGAAGGGGCGGACGATGTCGAACGCTTCGTCGTAGTCGCCGGCGATGAGCCGGGCACCCGCCTGGACGTAGGCCGAACGGGCGGCAGGACCGTCGGGCGTCCCGTTCGTCTGCCCCGGCCCTGCTGAGTCCTCGGCATTTGCCGACGCTTCGGCCACAGGCGAACCATCGGTCTCGTCGGCCAACGCTGCTCCGCCCCCTCCCAGCAGGCGGGAGAACACCGGGTCCACCTCGCCCCGACCTTCCATCCACGCCGCCGCCCTCCGGAGCACAGTGGCGCTGTCGTGGGCATCAACCGCCAACCGGGACCTGAGGAAACGGCAGAGCAAGGGCGGGACGACGAAGCATCCGTCGCGTTCCTCGTCAGGGACGATCCACAAACCGTCACGCGCGAGCAGAGTCACCAGTTCCTCGGCCGCCGGACCGACGAGCTCTGCGGCCAGAGAGGTCGTGAACCGCTCCAGGCACACCAGCGCCCGGAGCAGCTCGAGGACGGTGACCGACGTCACCGGCAGGACCTCCTCGACCAGAAACGCCTCCAGAGGTCCGCCGGGGTCGGCCGCCTTCAGCACCATCGCCGGCCGCCGCTCGACTGGTGCCTGTCGCAGCCACTCGGTGATGAGCCGGAGCGCCGCCGGCCATCCTCCCGTCTCTCGGTGAACAAGAGGGGCGAGATCGTCGCCGTCCCGGCCCAGGACCGTCCCCGCCAGCGACGCCGTCTCGGCCTCAGTGAAGCGCAGCGCACTTCCGGGGAGGTCGAAGACCAGGCCCTGGGCGCGCAAACGGGCCACGGCAAACGGTGGGTCGAGGCGCGAGCTGAGGGCGAGGTGGAAACGCGAAGGGGCGCTCCGTACCAGGTCCCCCAAGAAGCGACAGGACGACTCGCTTTCAGCCAGTGCCTGCACGTCGTCTAGGACGAGCGTGAGCTCGTCCTCCAAGCGCTCGGTGAGCATGCCGACCACCTGATCGGCGGCGAGAGCACCCTGCCCGTCCGACGGGATCGCCCACCCCTCGCTCGTCGAGGAGGAGGGCGTGACGACGGCTGGATCGAGGTCGGGTGCACGCAGGCGGGCGGCCTCGAGCAGGCCACGGGCGAGCGTTGCCGGATCACGGTCCTCGGGGCCGACGGTGTACCAGGCACTCCCGTGCCGTTTTGCCCAGCCAGCCAGCAGCGTTGTCTTGCCGAGACCAGGGGCCGCGGTGACCAACGTGAGCCGGCGCCGGTCGATCTCGCCGAGCCGATCCTCGAGTCGAGGCCGGGCGACCACCGCCGGACCATGCACGGGTACGAGCAGCTTCCCACTGGCGATGGTGTCTCGTGCTCCCGCCACCCGTTCTGCCCCTTGATGAAGTCTAGGTGGGCAGGCGGTTCAGCCGATCGCGGTCGGCGGAAGAGCCCGGTCCGCCTAGGCAAGAACCGCTGAACGGACCGCCACCTGCTTTAGGGTCTGGCGCGGTGACCGAGCCCGCCGTGCCCCGACCGCGTGACAGCCAGCGAGCCCGTCTCTACCGAGCCGAGGACGAGGTGTCACCCGGGTGCCGGCTCCCGACGGTCGAGGCCCTCCAGGCCTACGTCAGCGAGCTGGCTACCACCGAGTGGTTCACCATCCGGTGGGGCGAGCGAACGTTCGAAGTTCGCCCCGGGTACGGGCACCGGCGCGCCACCGCAGACCGCAATGGCGTCCTCCAGATGCCGCGGTGGTCGCGCACCCAGCTCATCGTCCTGCACGAGATGGCCCACTGCCTCACACCGGTGTGCTTCGCCGCCCACGGGCCGGAGTACGCCGGCGTGTTCCTCTCGCTCGTTCGACGAGGCCTCACTCCGGCCTCTGCCCAAGCGCTGGAGGACGCGTTCATCCGACACCGGGTGCGGTGGACAATGGCGGCGGTGCCCCGCCCGTCACCAACTTTTCACCGAATCCGTGAGGGCGCCTTTGACCTCACGTAGGCCTTTCGCGTCTCGCGTCTCAGCCCACGGGCGCGGCTGCGGCCGCCTGCTCCAGGGTCGGCACGTCGATCTTCCTCATCTGGAGCATCGCTTGCATCACCCGCTGGCAGCGCGCCGGGTCCGGGTCGTTCAGGAGCTCCATGAGCCGGTTGGGGATGATCTGCCACGACAGGCCGTACCTGTCCTTCAGCCACCCGCACTGGCTCTCCTCGCCGCCCTCGGTGAGCTTCGTCCAGTACTCGTCGACCTCTTCCTGGGTCTCGCAGTTGACCTGGAAGGAGACGGCCTCGCTGAACGTGAACTCGGGGCCCCCGTTGAGGGCGGTGAACCGCTGCCCGTCCAGCTCGAAGCTGACCGTCATCACCATGCCCGCCGGTCTGGGCGCGCCTTCGCCGTAGCGGCTGACCTCGAGAATCTTTGAGTTCTTGAAGACCGACGTGTAGAAGTTCGCTGCCTCTTCCGCCTGGGTGTCGAACCAGAGGCATGGAGTGATCTTCGGCATGTTGGGTCCTTTCTCGTACTCAGCGTCTCTCCTCGTGGAGACGACGCCGAGGGCCGGGACTCATCGGTCGAGCCAACCGACCGGTCCTCGTCCGGCGCTATCCTGTGCCCGATTCGGCGGGCTGGGGGAACTGCCCGCCGATCGCGCTCCCCTGGTCCTGCCGCAAGGCCGGGGGAAGGCGCGTCAGAGGCCAAGCTCCCTAGATCGCTAAGGGGTCTGCGGGGCGATCGGGGGAAGGATCCCCGGTGGGAGTAGCCCCGGCGGGATCAGCCGTAGAAGCTCTGGCGGGATGAGACCCGGTGGAACAAGGCTCTTTTGTTCTCCATCTCCCGAGGACGTCCCGGGGGGCTTGAGGTGCCACTGCGTGCCGTCGCCGCCAGCGATGTACGGCGTCTGCGGCCCGTACTCGCCGTTCTGGCTCTGGACAGGGGCGTGCTCGGCCGCGTAGGCGAAGGCCTCCTGGATGGACACCCCGTTCCCATCAGCGTCGCCGAGGTTGTTCAGGAGTGCGTCGGTGATCAGGCCAGTGAAGATCGACTTCTTGGTGTCATACCTCTCGTAGCCCTTCTGGTCCTCCTGTGAGGCGGCGGTGAACAGCCGGTCGGAACCGCTCGCGCCGTCGTCGAAGCCGGCAGCCTCACAGTTGGAGATATTCATCCAAAGACGGCCCTGAACGGCGCGCATACGTCCAGCGAGCTCCCCGTCCGAAATGAACTGGTTGTCCACCGACCACAAGTACTCGTCCCAATCCTCGGCATCGCCGTCGTCGAACCCGCTCTGGAGCTGCTTGGTATGTCCGGAGTAGTGGAAGACGGAGAAGGTGCCCGGTCCACTGTTGGCCGCGAGCCAGTCCATCCCTTCGCGAATCCTGGCCGCGGTCGCGTCTCCGTCCACGAGCATCCGGACGCGATCCTGACCCCATCCCCGTCGCAGGAGCACATCCCGCATCACCCGGGCGTCGTTGGCGCTGCCCACGGTAGGCACGGTGGGTGGGTCGTAGGCGCTGACCCCGATGAGGAGAGCCCACCTCTGCGGATCAGAGGCCGGCGCAGCTTCGGCTTGAGGCGCCGCCAGAACCAGGATCAAGGCAGCGAACAAGGGCGTAGCCAACTTGACGAGTGTTCTCACGCGTCACTCCCGGTTCGAGTCAGGGAACGACGCAGGTGTACCCGCTCGGCAAGATCCTCCTAACGTCCGGGGACGAGGCGTTCGTCCTCGTCCCCATCCCGAGCGAACGTTCGCTCTAGCCGATCGGACTGCGCTCGGCCCGCCGGATGAGGCGGAAGAGCAGCAAGGCACTCCCCATCATCACCGCGGCCACGGGCAGGTACGGCACATCGCTGCCGGTCGTGGCCAAGGTGGCCTGGGGGGCGGCGGCGACATTCCCGAGGGGGGCCGACTCGCCGAACCCGGTCGGCTGGGGAGGCGGCGCAGGAATGCCGCAGTCCCCCGGCATGTGGGCCTCGGCGTGGGAGATCACGATCGTCTCGTCCAGCAGGGGCACCCGGACGACCAAGCCGTCGATGGCAACCCCGTCCGCGAGCGGGGTGACGACTCCGGCGTCGATGCTGATGACCGCGCTGAGAGTGGCGCCCTCGCCGAGCAGCCCAAGGAGCTGGTCCACGAGAGGTTGGACCAGCGGATCGATCGCATCTCCCACCAGCCCGCCGAGGCCGGCCACCTCATACCCTGTCTCGAAGACGGGCTGGTTGTTCACGCACTTGGCCACCGCTTCCGCGGTGATGGCGTCGGCGCCGAGCAAGCCGCCGAGGGCGCTCGAGATCTGGGCCAACAGGGTGCGGATGGGGTCCAAGCCCCCGGGGTCGTTGAACACGAGCGCGGCACCAGCGGTCTTGGCCAGCCCTTGGGCGTTGACACCATCGAGCGTGGTCGGGTCGCTCGTGTTGGCCGTGGTCGGCACGGCGGCGAGCACGGGAGTGATGTCGTCGGCCTGGTGGGCATGGGCGTCTACACCTACGACTCCGGCCAGTGCCAGGCTGCCGAGGGGAACGTTCAGGAGCTGCGGCGGCGTGGTGACGTCCTCATCCGGGGGCTGGGACGCCTGAGCGGTGATGGTGGGGGAAATTGGTACCAGGCCGGTTGCAGCCAGACCGTACCCCGAGGCGCTGCTACTGCTGGCCGGCTCCGCCGCCGCCGGTGCGACGCCTGCCGCCCCGGCCAGAACCAAGACAACCGCTAGTGCGAGACCTCTCCGCATGAGCCAACTCCTCGTGTTGATCGCTACCCGCCCCACAGCCAGGAAGTGGTTCTCCACAGCCGCGCCGAAAAATCTCCGGCTCCGTACTATAAAGAGTTCCAGGTCCAACGACCAGCGTGCGCTGCCTCGTGACTTGGAGGAGCGGCCGGCGCGGCTCTGCTTCCATCTCGCAGATCGACTTGAACACCGGGGTCGACCCTAGTGTCGAGCCATGTACTGGCTGCTGTTCTACGACTATGTCGAGGACATCCTCGAGCGGCGCGGCCCGTTCCGGGAGGCCCACCTGGCCCGTGCCGCCGGAGCCCACGACGCGGGCACCCTCCTCATGGCCGGAGCGCTGACCGAGCCGCTGGACGGTGCCGTGTTCGTCTTCAAGGCCGAGGACCGGTCAGTGGTCGAGGAGTTCGTCCGGTCCGATCCGTATGTGACCGAGGGACTGGTGAAGGCCTGGAGGGTCCGGCCGTGGACGGTCGTCGTCGGTCCGTAGCCGCGAGTCGCTCTAGTAGCCCAGGTCGGGATTGACGACGCCGAGGAGGGGTTCACCTCGGCGATACCGCTCGACGTTCTGACGAACCCGCTCGGCGAGCGCCGGCTCGGCCATCTCCCAAGTGTTGGCCACGTGGGGCGTGATCAGACAGTTGTCGAGGTCCCAGAGGGGATGACCGTCCGGGAGGGGTTCGGGTTCGGTGACGTCGAGGGCGGCCCCGCCAATCGCTCCCGTCCGGAGGGCCATCACGAGGTCGTCGGTGACCACGTGGGCGCCCCGGGCCACGTTCACCAGCCACGCGTCTGCATCGATCCGCTCGAGTGCGGCGGCGTCGATGATCCCCGCCGTCTGGGGCGTGAGGGCGAGGGCGAGCACGATGAGCGCCGCACCCGGGAGCACGTCGTGCAGCTCGTCCTGGCCGACGACCCGGGCGACGCCGGACATCGGCGTCGGGTGGCGCCTGACGACGGTGACCTCGACCTCGAAGGGGGCGAGGAGGGGGACAAGGGCCTCGGTGATCCCACCGCCACCGAGGATCGTCACCCGGCCGCGGAACAGGCGCTTCCCCGCCGGGCGGCCCCAGCTGCGGGCCCGCGCCCGCACCGTCAGCTGGCGGAGCCCGGCCAGGCCCAGGGCGAGGGCGTGCTCGGCCACGGGTTGGGAGTACGCCCCCTTGGCGCTGGTCCAGATCCGCTCGCCGTCGAGGACGGACAGGAAGTTGTCCACGCCAGCGAACGGCAGCTGCACCCAGCGGATCTGCGGAGCGTCCGTGAGGCAGGCCCGGAGGCCGTCGACGTCCTGCCAGTCGTTCCACACCAGCGCCTCCGCCTCGGCCGGCGAGACCCTCCGCCCCCCGCCGGCCCTGATGGCGTCAGCCAGGAGCGCGCCGTCTCCTGGGGCCAGCGCGACAGGAAGCTCAGCGTCCAGGGGTCTCACGCAGGCGGATCCATCGGTAGCCGTAGGCGTCGAGCTCGATGTTGCCGAGGTCGGACTTGGCCGGCTCGTATGCCCGGTTGGCGAAGACCTCCACCGGCTCGCCCTCCTGACCCGGCTGCTCGCCCAGGTCCACGGCGCACGGCACGTCGCCGAGGTTGGTCACCGCCAGCATCACGCCGCCGGGCGCGCTGTGGAGAAGAGCGAGCACGGACGGAGCGCCGCTGTCGATGGGCTGACACGTCCCCACGCCGAACTCGGGGCACTCCCGGAGGGTGTGCAGAGCCCGCTCCATCCAGTTGAGCAACGAGCCCGGATCTCGGCGCTGGTTGGCGACGTTGAGGTTCTCGTAGCCGAACTCGCCG
>JALZEC010000345.1 GCA_030862235.1 Actinomycetota bacterium
ACTGGCCGGCCGACGAGCAAGCACCTCCGCGTCCCGAGTCCGCTTACGGCCAGGCCAAGCTGGCCGCCGAGCGCCTGGTGCTGGCCCGCACCACCGGCCAATCGGTCGTCGTCCGGCCGACCATCACCTATGGGCCCGACGACCACCAGGGCATGCTCGCCCGCGCCTACCGGCTCATGCGTCGAGGCCTCCGCCGCTTCCCTGGTACAGGTGAGAACCGCATCCACCTCACCCACGTCGACGACGTGGTCGCCGGCCTCCTGCTCGTCGCCGATACGGGCGACGGCGTCTACCTGCTGGCCGGTCCGTCGGCTACGCCGGTCGCCAAGCTCTTCACCCTGCTCGCCCAAGGGGCGGGGCTGCCCCCTCCTTCCTTCGGCCTCCCCGCCGGCCTGTTCCGCCAGCTGGCCACGGGCATCGACGCCGCCTGGTCGGCCGCCGGCCGCAAGGGCGAGGCCCCGCTCTCCCGCCATTCGGTCGACGTCCTTACCCGGGACCGGGCCTACAACCCGATCCGGGCAGCCGTCGAGCTGGGATGGCGCCCCGAAGTCGAGGTCGAGGACGCCGTTCCCCTGGTCGGGGGCTGGCTGGCGGCGGAGGACGGGAAGGGGCCCGCCACCGCGGCAACGCCGCGCCTCCCCTCGGCCGCCGCCGTCGCCTCCGGCAACGCCACGACCGGCTCCGAGAACGAGCTGGGCTTCGACTGGCGTGGGTACGTCAAGGACCCCGACGAGGGGTTGGGCACCGTCTACGAGCGCTTCGCCCTGCGCGACGTGCTCGACGGGGCGGTCCGCCGCACGGGCTCCCAGAGCGTCCTCCACGCCCCGCTGTTCGGGATGATGGGCTTTCCCGGCCTCGACGCCGTCTTCCTTGCCCAGCAAGGAATGCGGGTCGGCCTGCTCGACTTCTCCCCCGAACGCCTCGACGCCGTCGTCGCCCAGTGGAAGGAGTTCGGCCTCACCCCCGAAACCCACCTGGTCGACAGCCCCAACCCACACCAGTGGCCGTCCCGGCTGGACGCCGACTACGACCTGGTCTTCAGCTTCGCCGCCCTCTGGTGGTTCGACGACCCGTGGTCCGTGCTGGCCGCCCAGACCCAGTGGGCGGGCAAGGGTGTGCTCTCCTGCGTCCCCAACATGAACGTGTTCCTCCGCATGCGAGCCCGACTGTGGCACCAGGGCCTGTTCGACCGGCTCAACGCCGAGGCCCTCGACCGCGAAGCCCAGGTCGAGGCCGCCCGTCAGCTCGGCCTGTCTCCTGTGGACACCGGGCTGTTCGACATCCCCCCGTTCCCCGACACGTCAGTCCCCCTAGCCAAGGTGGTCCGCGCCGTCCTCGGCAAGAAGCGCGAACCTGCCGAAGAGGCCGCCGCCGAGGGGGCGTGGAGCTGGTCGATCGTCCCCTACCTCAAGGGCGAACAGCCCGCCCTGGAAGCGCGCATCGCCAAACTGGCGGCGTGGGAGCGCTACCTGCCCAAGCCGGTCGCCCCCGGCCTGGCCCACCACCGGTACACCCTGTTCATCCCCACCGAGCTCGCCTCCGCCGGTAGCCGGTGAGACTGCGCGTCTCGGCGGCTCTGGTCGCCGCCTTGCTCCTCCTGAGCTGCGGTGCCGAGAACGGGGGCAACCAAGCCGACCCGGCGCTCACCGTCACCAGCGGCGCTCCCCGGGTGGACGCCGGCCCCTCCCTGACCGGTCCGACCACGTCGACGCAGGGCCCCCGCCTCACCACGCCCGGCGACGCTGGTCACGCCACCACCCCGGCGACCACCACCCTGCCCGCGGTCGACCTCCGCCCGAACGGCCCGCCGCCCTGGTCGGCGGGCAAGATCACCGGCGGGGACGCCTACCGCGTAGGGCTCGACGAGTGGCTCGTCGCCGAGAACAAGGACCGGGCCCGCCTCGTCCTTCCCGCCGACGTCGGCCTCTCGGCCGAGGCCAACCCCCGTCCCGCCTATTTCGGCGGCGGCTGGGCGGTGGCGTGGGACGAGCGCCGAGGCCCGGGCGTGGAGCCGACCGGCGCCTTCTGCGAGACGTGCGGGCGCGGCGTGGCCGGCATAGCCGGCACCGGAACAGAGGCCGTCCGCGACTTCTCCCCACCCTTCACCAACGTCGTCCGCTGGAGCGACGGCAGCGCCGTCGGCTACACCGGCCCCCGCGCCGACAACCGACAGTTTCTCGCCTACCTCTACGTCAACAGCCAGGACCGCCTCTACAACGTCTGGTCGTACATCAGCCAGCGCCACCTCGAATACCTGCTCTCCCAGCTCCGCTTCGTCGAGGGCGCTCCGTAGGGCGCGCCCTCGCTTCAACTTCGCGATCATCGCCACCATGGCGACAGTGACCGATCGTGTGCTGATCAGCCAGCCGATCGCGACCGTCTTCAGCTACACAAGCGATATCAGGACGTTCCTCGAATGGGGCGTCGCGACCTTGACGGTCTTCGCCGCCACTTGGAGTCCATCGGGTAACAACCCCACGGACCGCCTCGCCCTACAAGCCGGTCGAGGCCCGGGAGCGGGAGCGGCAGCGGACCTGTTGCTGGCCGATGCGACGGAACCAGCGCTGTCAGAGGTGTGGTCGTCTTAGGGTACGGCTGGATTGGGAGGGTCTTCTGGCCGTGCGGTCGCATCGACAGGGTCTTGGACGGGCTCGACCACCTGGTCGATCTTGTCCGAGTGCTTGCCGCCCGTCTTCTCGTCAAGCTTGTCGGCGGCCTTGTCGATGAGGTCGCCGAGCTTGTCCACCTTCTCCTCTGTCACGTCCTTGGCCTTGTCGAACCCGCTCATGGAGCCATCCTAGCGATCGACAAATAATCACGTCCGGGCTTCGGCCAACCTGAGGATTTCGATACACCATGCGGGCATCAGCCGGCCCCTTGCGGTGTTGGACGCTCCGTGCCCGATCAAAAGCTCGAACGGAACAAGCAGAATGTCATTGCCTTCTACGACCTGATGTTCAACCGGTGTCGCCCGGCCGAAGCGATAGAGCAGTACGCCGGCGAGACGTACATCCAGCACAACCCCCACGTCGGAGATGGCAAGCAAGCGTTCATCGACTACTTCGAACGCATGGCTAGGGAGTATCCGGGCAAGCAGGTCGACTTCGTGCGGGCTCTCGCCGAGGGAGACCTTGTCGTCCTGCACTGCCACCAGCGGTGGCCCGGTGACCACGACAATGCCGGGATTGACATCTTCCGGCTGGACGCACAGGGCAAGGTCGTCGAGCACTGGGATGTGCTCCAGGTCATCCCGGACACCTCAGCGAACGACAACGGCATGTTCTGACCGCGAGGCACAATCTGTGGCGTGCGCCTCGGCATCGCCGATCACCTTGGCTGGGCGATCGCCGTCACGGCCTCGGCCGACCACAAGGTCGTCGACCGTCGGAGGATTGAGCTGATCGAACCCGGTCTACCAGTGGCACCGATCCATCACGCGGGCGGTCCATATGTCATTCACCGGCCGGCGCAGCCTCTCGACGACAACGCTCTCGCCGCGCTCGTGGCGGAGGTACGAGCGTCGGTGGTCCGGGCCGCGTCGGCTGCACTGGACGAACTCGAAGCCGCGTTGCCCGAGCCGATCGTCTCGATGTCGCTCCGACCCTGGCCAGCCGACTTCCCTCAGGAAATCGCCGTCCAACGTCGCGTGCCCTACGAGAGCCGCGCCGACCCCATCATGTACCGCCAGGTGCTGGCCGACCTCGGACGCGCCCGCGGTTGGGAAGTCCACCACTACGCCAAGGACGTCGAGAAGACAGCGGCCGGCATCCTGGGTGAGCGGGCAAGTGAGGTGCTTCACGGCCCGCGGACGACCCTGGGACCGCCCTGGTCTCAGGATCATCGGAGGGCACTCGCTGCGACGATCATGGCTCGATGAACGCGGCCCGCAGCTTTGGGGCCTGCCGGTGGACTGGTACTGCCTACTCAGAAAGGCTCAGCTGGGCCTGCGTTCCCGGGCTCGGCGAAATGCCTCCTCCCACTTCCGCTCCAGTCCTGACTCGAGCCGAGAAGGCTGTGGCGGCGAGGACTCGAAGCCACCAACGGGCTCGCTCGGCGGGGCCACCGAGGCGCCCTGCTGGCCCGCCCCGTCACTCTCTCGCTTCTTTCTCTTGAAAAGAGCCATCCGGTCCCCCCTTGACTCGAACGACGTCTCGCAACTCTCCAACACATTCCTTTCCGTGAACCGGGCTCCGAAACGGGCGACGAGGCACTCCGCTGCGGGCACTGGCCCGCGCCGAAGGACTCAAGGCCGGGTACCTTCGGATTCGTAGGTCTGGGCAGGGAGAGGGAGGAACAGATCATGGCTGTTGTCGCCCACGTCATTCTTCGAGGTGTCTCGCCCGAGCAGTACGACGCCGTCCGTGCGGAGACAGGGTGGCTAGAGGATCCGCCGGCGGGCGGCCACTCCCATGTGGCCTGGTGGGAGGGCGATGACAACCACAACGTCGACGCCTGGGACAGTGAGGAAGCTTTTCAGGCCTTCGGCGAAAACCGCCTGGGACCTGCCATGGCAAGGCTTGGGATAGACGTGGCGCCGGAGATCACGTTCCATCCCGCGCACGAGGTGTACGCACCGCGGTCTGTGAAGCTGACCTAACGAGGCCGGTTCATCCCGAGCCTTGTGCGACGACGGCAGGCGGGACGGTCGTGGCCGGGCAGGTCCTCCTGGTCGCGGCGCACGGTGCCTCCGCCGGCCGGCTCGGGGGCCGGCGCTCGTGGGTGGCGCCGTGCCCCGCTGCCGACCGGCCCGCCGGGGGTTGACGAGGATCAGAAGCTGGTGAGGTCGATCACCGAGTCGCTGCCTCCGTAGGCGTTCGGCTGGTAGTCGTCCGCGGCGTCGTCGTTGAACCAGCGTCCGCCCTCCCCGAGGTAGCGAAACGCATATCGCCGTCCCGGTGCGATGCTCACCGTCGCGCTCAGCTGGCCACGTCGGCGGCGCAGCGGTGTCGCCGCCGGGTCCCATCCGTTGAAATCCCCGACGACGGCGGTCGGGTTGTCACCGCCGTCCATTGGGAGGATGAAGGTCACCTTGACCTCATCGCCATTCTTGGCGGGCTCACGCTCGATCATTCCGACCTCCCGGTGGATTTCTCTCCCTCCCGCTTCCCGCGGGATGGTCGGGCGCGGCGCGCCTGGTGGGCGAACGCGAGGCGCGCCCGCTACCCCCTGGACTCGCCCTGCGTGCCACCTCCTCGACGACCGGGCCCCCGATGAATCGGCCGAGCCCGGCGAGACGGAGGGCATCCAGCACGCCCTGGCGCGCCTCGCACAGCGAGAGCCGCCCGCCCCGCCGCTCGAGGTCAAAGGCGGCGTCGGACAGCACCTGCAGGCCCGACGCCCCGACGCGACGGACGGCGCTGAGGTCCACCGCAATCGCCAAGTTGCCTTGGCCGTCGATGAGGTCGCTCAGCGTCGCCGCCAAACGTGGCGCCGCAGGCGTGTCGACCGATCCCACCAGCGTGACGACGACGGTGCCCAGGGAACGGCCGATGCTGATCGCCAGCTCACCGTTCGGTCCCTCCGAATGGCCCGGGGGTGAGTTCTGGGGTCCCCTCGGGATCTCGCAGACAGGACGTGACCTGTAGGGCGTCGTCGGGCGTCGAACGGCCGACGGGGAAGCGCCCAGCCGCGGGAGTGGTCCCGCATCCCGGGCGGGCCGCGCAGTCGCCCGCTCGCTGACCGGCGGGTGCCGGCGGTCGGACTCGAGGCGAAGATCGGCTGACGCGGTGCGACTGCGATTGAGAGGCGGGACAGGCGCGAGTTCGGCCATATGTCTCTCCTGTTCCGTCCGCGGAGACGGCCCTGCAGCCCGTGGCCGGACCTCCCAGCGGCTCGATGTCTTGGCGCTTGCTCCAGCCACGTCTGCGGCTCCCCCCAAGGGCGAGGGCGGCGCGAACCTTGTCTGCACACCTACTGGGGATCGGCGCGATCGCCAGCGGCCGGCCGATCCCTCCTGCGGCATGCTCGCGCGCCGAGAGCTCCAATGGAATGCGCAGGACCACCGATATCCGCGTGCGTAACGGTACGGATAGTTGGGTCTCCGCTCGTCCCCGGCCGGATAGGGGCGCGACGCGCCTTGCTCAGGTGTTCTCTAGTTGTCGGCGGCATCCGTATCGACCCAGAGCCAACTTCCGTACGCTCGCGCATTCCCAGCTGGCCGGGGTCTGTGGGAGCTTGAGGCCGCGGCCCAGCGCGCCTACGACCGCGTCGCAACGTCGCTGGCAGCCCGCTCGACAAAGGGAACGCTTCCCGCCCTGAGCCACTGAGCCGAGGTTCGACGCATGAGCGACATAGACATCACAACGACCCACCTGAATTCAAGCCGAGCGGACGCCGCCCGCCATGCGAGAGACGTCTTGCTCGACGCCGCTCGGGCATGGGTTGGGGCCCCTAAGAATCACGTCGGCGCGGTCGCGCTCCCCGCCGACGGAGCCGCAGCTCGCGCCTTTGCGGTCTTGTTCCGCGCTCGCAGCGACCTCGCGTACCACGTCGGAGGCGAAGCGGCGGCGCTCGTCACGGCAGCGGCGCTCGGCGAGGTGTCGGATGAAGATGGTGGTGAGGTCTGAGGCAGCCTCGTGCATTCCCTACGCGCGCCTTGAGTAGCGGCCGACTACACCAGGGACACCGAGTGAGAGAACATGCGCTATTCCCCCCAAGGGCGCGTCGGTGGCCCTGGGTACACCGCGACCGAACCCTCCTCCGTCGATCTCGCGGCGAGGGGGGTGGTGGTGTCGTCGGCAACGATCCCCCGGCGAACGCCGAAGAGGACCAGCTCGACGTGGCTGCGTAGCCCGAGCTTGCGCATCGCCCGCGCCCGGTGTGTCTCGACGGTGCGGCGGCTGATGAACAGGCGAGCGGCGATATCGGCGTTGCTGTGACCCTCCGCGGCCAGCACCAGGACCTCACGCTCGCGGGCGGTGAGCGTGTCGTAGGGGTCGGCCTGGCCCCCGGCTCGGCGGGCGTAGGCCTCCAGGGCCCGCTCGGTGAGCGGCGGGCTGAGGTAGCGGACACCGGACGCCAGGGCCCGGATGCCGAGCGCCAGCTCGGCCGCCGGGGCCTGCTTCAGAACGTAGCCGGCCGCCCCACGGCGCAGGGCCTCGAACACGTACGCCTCGCTCTCGTGGACGCTCAGGATGAGCACCCGCGGCGGGTGGGGATGCTGCGCCAGCTCGCGGGTGACGTCGAGGCCGCCGCGTCCGGGCATCATCAAATCGAGCACGACGACATCGGGACGGTGCTCGTCGACGAGGGCGGGGACATCCACGCCGTCGTCGGCCTGTCCGACGACGGAGAACTCGGGGTCGGCCTCCAACAGGGCGCGCAGGCCCTCTCGCACGAGGGGATGGTCGTCGGCCAACACGACGCGGATCGTCACGGCGCCGCCCGCTCAGGCTCGGAGATCGGCAGCTGGGCCACGAGGGTGGCCCCTTGTCCGGGCGCGGACCGCACCGACAACCGGCCGCCCGTCGACCGGGCCCGCTCCTCCATACCGACTAGCCCGCTGCTGGCGGCCACGGGGACGGCGTCGACGTCGAAGCCCACACCTTTGTCCTCCACCTCAACGCGCAGCACCGTTCCCGCCATCGAGCAGTCCACGGTGGCGCGCTTGACGCCGGCGTGGCGGGCGATGTTGGTGAGCGCCTCCTGCACGATCCGATAGGCGGCGGTCTCGACCTGGGGGTCGAGGCGCCCCTCGAGGCCCGAGCAGGTCAGCGCGACCTCGACGGCCGTCTGGGTCGTGTAGCGCTCGACCAGCCAGACCAGAGCGGGTGCCAGGCCCAGGTCGTCGAGCATGGCTGGGCGCAGGTCGAGCGAGAGGTCCTGCACCCGCCGGAGCAGATCCACCGTGAGCTCTCTCGCCCGCGCCATTCGGGCGGCGACGGAAGCGGGCGGGAGCCGGTCGTAGTCCTCAAGCGTCATCTTGAGGCCGGTGAGTGCCTGACCGATCTCGTCATGGAGTTCATGAGCTATGCGCCGGCGCTCGCTCTCCTGCGCGCCGACGACCCGGCGGGCATGCGCCTCGAGCCTCTGGCGGAGACGGCGCTCGCGGTTGTGGGCCGCTCGCAGCGCCGCCTCCGCCTGGGCCTGGCCGATGGCGTCGGCGAGCACGTTGGCGACCGCCCGCAGGAAGTGCACGTCGTCGGCGCTGAACGTCCGGCGACAGGTCGCGTCCGCAGCAAGGACGCCGTAGGGCCGCTCGACGCCCCGGATGACGACGCAGGCGCTGGCGACGACGCCATGGTCGGCGAGGAGCGGGGGGACCGCGCAACGGGTCTCTCTGGCGAGGTCGGGCACGGCAACAGGCCCATCGGCATCGAGGGTGAGGCCGCCGGGCGAACCTCTGCCCGCGGGGACCGTCGCCTGCCCTACGAGATCGTCCTCCCAGCCGGCTCCGGCACGCAAGAGGAGCACACCGTCCTCGGGTACCAGTTCGAGGATCCCCACATAGTCGACGCCGAGCGTGCGAGCGACCGCGGTCACCGCCGCATCCATCAGCGACGCGGGGTTCCCGTGGACCAGCGCCTGGCGGCCGAGCTCGGCCACAACCTCCTGCTGGCGGGCCCGCACGGTCAGTTCGGACTCCGCCCGGCGATGGTCCGTCAGGTCCCGGAACGTCACGACGACTTCCCGCCGCCCGTCGCACCACGCGACCTGGGCGCTCACCGCCACGGGGATCCGCCGTCCATCCTTGCCGAGGACCTCGGTTTCGTAACGGCCGGCGACTGACGGGCCTTGGGCGATGGCCTCCGGCGGTTCGCGGGCGATGATCTCCCCCAAGGGGCGCAGCGCCAGGGCGTCGTCGGTTGAGTACCCCGTCATCGTGCGAAAGGCCTCGTTGATTACGACTGCGCCGTCGGAGGCGGCGACGACGAGGCCGACGCCGAGGTCGCTGAGGACGTGTGGCAGCCGGTCGCGCCAGCTCTGGCCGTCCACATTGCCGCGCAAACCGTTCAGCGCTCCTTGAGTACCACGGACGCGACCGTGAGCGGCCCGACGCCTCCGGGATTTTTCCCTTTGCGCCCCGTCCGCGTCAAACGCATTTGACAGGGCTGCGGCGGCGCTCGCCACACGACTGAGACGTGGACAGACGACATTTCCTACCGAGGACGCGTTGGCCCCGTGGAGCCCTCGTGATTCAGTTCACAAGTGCCGGGGTAAGAATCGATCCAGATTGGGCGGATTCGCGTTGCGGCTTTTAGCGGAGCGTGTGACGAACAGCCACAGCGATGTTGGGTTCTATGGTTCTTGCAGCGCCATGTTCTCGAGAGGGACATTCGCACGGGAGCGAGTCGTGACCTCGCCGGGCAGGGCGGAGCACCTCGAAGTTGTCGCGAGGGCCGTCGCCGCCTTCGAAGCCGCTCGCGAGCTCCTTGAGGATGCAGTGGGGACCGCCCTCGACCACGGAGCAACGTGGTCCGAGATCGGCGGGCTGCTCGGTATTTCGCGCCAGGCGGCGTTCCACCGATACGGGCCGAAGCAGGCACGCGGAGGGCAACCCGACAGCGACGAATAGTCGCGCGGCTCGCCCCAGGCCCCGTGCGCGTCATCCGACAGAGACCGCATCTGTCTCCTTGAAGCTTTCGTCGTCCATCAACTCCGCCCTGAAGTGGCTCAGAATCTGCTCCACGTGCTCGGGACGGCGCTTCAGCTCGTCGCACAGCGACAACATCTCGTTGCGCGACGCGAGGCGGATGTTCTCGCGATACGGCTGGCGGCGCAGATCGGCTTCGAGGTGGCGATACGAGTCAGGACCCAAGCGATCGCGGGCCATCCGCAGCTTCTCCTCATAAGAGGGCGGCATTATCTGAAGCCTGAAGTCGAACCGCCCCGGCCGCTGCGCCGCTCGGTCGATCGTCTCGAAGTGGTTGGTCGCGACGAAGAAGAGGCAGGCCGCCCGGTCGGCCAGTTCCTGCAGTTGGGGCAGCAGGCTCGTGGTGAGGAACTTCTGCTCGAAGCTGCCGCCGGCGTCCGCACGGGTGTGCATGAGGGCCTCCATCTCGTCGAAGAAGATGACGCTGTCCTCGAGCTCGAGGAGGTTCGAGAACACCCGCGACGCGACCGTTGCGATCAGCGGCAGGCCCTCCTCAGCAAAAACGCTCGGATCCAGCACGACCAGGGGCCACCCGAGGTACTCCGCGACCCGCTGCACGTAGGTGGTCTTGCCGGTACCGGGCGGACCGAAGAGGATTCCTGAGCGCGCCCGATCCCTGGGCTCGGCGTTGCGGACCAGTGAGTAACCCCCTGCCGGACCGGGCACGCGCAACGGCTCCAGCAGGCGCTCCCGTAAGAGGTCGCCTAGCAGCATGGGCTCTCCCGAGGGCAAGCGCACCTCGGGCTGGTAGAGGCCGTCGAAGGCGGCCGGATCGGGCTCCCGTCCCGGTTGGCTGCGGAACTGACCGCGCACGATGCTCTGGATCCGCCACGAGAGGTACGAGGCGTAGAGCTGGAGGAACTCGTACACCTCGGCGGTGGCCCAAGACTCGGGCACCTTGTCCTCGACCAGATGAGCAGAGCGCCACAGGGGCGGACCGTGGTGACGCTGCGCGTTGCGGCCGGCCCACTCCATGGCCCGGGTCAGGTGCTCCTCGCAGGGCACGAGCAGCGTCCAGTCGTCGCGCAACTCCCTCAGCAGGGACGACAGCAGCTCGAAAGAGAAGCAGTACGCCTCGCCGTGATCTCCGTAGCGAAAAATAGGATCCCGCTTCTCCCACACTCCCCGCTCGAGCTGGGCGGCGAAGAGAGTCCGCAGCCCGAGCTCCACCAGGCTGTGACCGAGACGGAAGCGGTTGAACCGGTACTGGATCAACAGGTTGTAGCCGAGCTGGTAGGCGTCGCAACGCTCGTCGTGGCCCGTTTGGAACAGGGCGATCTGGCGGTACAGCTCGGTCTCTGACCAGCGAAGGCTGGGCGCCCCCAAGTCCCCCTCGTGCTGATCCCAGACGGCCAGGGCAACAAGGGCCCAGTAGGTGAGGTAGCCATGCGGCACCACCCGGGCGTCCACGTCCTCGTCACTGCTCGTCCTCCCGAGGGCAACGCCGTCGTTGCCCACCTCCGCCCGCAGTCGCGTAACGGCGTCATCGATGAGCTCGTCGGGGACCGGCTCCTTGGAGCACCCGACCATCTCGGCCAGCACGGGCATGACTTGGCCGAGGGTGAAGACATTCAGGTGCTGCATCCCGTAGGTGGACAGATCGCCGCGCCGATGGCGCCCGACGACGTCGCGGACCAGTTCGGTGAAGTCGGCGTTGCCGGGTTTCACCTGGGGGCAGGCGAAGAGGGACCGCACACAGGCGGCCGTGCTCGCCAGGCTGGCCCGACCGGTCCCGTCCCGCAGGCCCTTCGCCCCCGGCACCACGCTGGCAAACCCGCCGACCATCACAGGGCCTCGCGCCACCGAGGCGAGGGGTTGGACGTCAGCGGCGAGGTAGAAGGCGTCGAGGGCCTCTAGGTGGGTGGAGGCCAGGTCAAGGGCCCGCTGCTTCAGCTCACGCAACCGCTCGAGCTCATCGCTACTCGCTCGTATCAAGGTTCGCCTCCTTTGGAGTCCGGCAATGCCCGGTGCTCCTCGTGTTGCCTCGGGTTGCAAAGGGCGAGGCAGGGTCGCCCAGGCCTGCAACCTGCATGGGTGTTCCTGCTGGGGTAGCCGACGGCTCAGCTGAAGCGGGGGTCGCCCATGCGAGCCAGGCTCTCTCCCTTGTGGACTCGCTCATCGTGGCCGATCTGGCGAAACAGGTCGGCGAGAGACTCGAACCGCCCGTACTCCTCGGCGAACAAGCCGTCGTAGGGCTCATGCTCGAGCTCGGGGTGCTCTTGGACGAACAGGGCGTACTCGTGCTCGGCGTGGTCCTCGAAGTCGGCGTTGAGTCCGTAGCTCCACCGGGGCTTTATGGCGTAGAGGAGCCAGGACAGCTGGTAGTAGACGAAGGCCAACACCTGGGGCAGGATGCGGTAGCGCAGGAAGGTCTCGCGCTTGCCCGAGGCGTCCACCAGCTCCTCGAGGATCAACAGGTGCCACTGCTCGTTGTCCTGCTGGTGGCGGCTCTCGTGGACCCGTTCGAAGACGCGCCGAGCGAACGACGGCCGGGAGTAGCGGTGGGTGACGGCCACGTAGGCAACGCTCTCCCAAGCCTGGTAGGGCACACGGGCCACGACCTCCAGCACCTTGAACTTCGAGAGTGTCCGCGGTCGTCCGTAGAGCAGGTCGAGGAGGGCGAACAGCACCCGGGCAGCCACGCCGTAGCGGCGGCGAGGCGAGGCGAGCGTCCGCCCCTGCTCGATCTTCAGCTGCTGGGGCGTCAGCCTCGGCGGAGGCGCCGCGGGCAAGGATTGCGGTTCCGTCGGATCAACGGGGGCTCTTGTGAAGGTTTTCACAAGCACGACCATAGCGTACCCAGCGCGGACCTTGATCGGTTTTTCACGCGTCGGTCCCCGAATCTGGGCCGCCGTGCCAGCGGGCCATGTGTTCAGCGTGGGTGCGGAGGTAGGCGCCCGGCTTGAAGAACCGGTCGTAGAAGTCGAGGTCCAGGTGATGGGCCTGCACGTAGTTGAGGATGAACAGCGACGGCACCGTGCCGGGGAA
>JALZEC010000352.1 GCA_030862235.1 Actinomycetota bacterium
CTGCCCGACATCGCTGAGCCGAGTGGGCGGCTACATCCTGCGCCGGACGCTGTTGATCGTGCCTGTCGTCTGGGGCGCGATCACCCTGCTCTTCCTGGCCTTCTTCATCGTCCCCGGCGACCCGGTCGAGCTTCTCGCCGGCGACCGGGCGGTGACGCCGCAGATCCGGGAGAACCTGGAGGCCAAGTTCGGCCTCGACAAGCCCTGGTACGTGCAGTACGGGAAGTACCTGGACCGAGTCATCCACGGTGACCTGGGAGAGTCTTACCGGTCGGGGCGCAGTGTCAACGGCATCCTGGGCGAGGCGGCGCCGGCGAGCATCCGTCTGGCCTTCTGGGCCGTGGTCGTCGAGGTGCTCATCGGCATCGCCGCCGGACTGCTGTCGGCGGTGAAGCGATATTCGTTCGCCGACGCCCTGACCACGGTCAGCACGACCATGCTCCTGGCCGTCCCGGCCTTCGTGATGGGCTACCTGCTCATCTACATGTTCGGCGTGTACACCTTCCAGAACGACTTCCCCCAGTGGGCTCGTTTCCCCGTCCAGGGGATCGGCCCGAACAGCTGGACGCTGTTCTTCATCCCCACCGGAAGCCAGTGGCGGCATCTGCTCATGCCGGTCCTGACGCTCGCCTCGGTCCAGACCGCGCTCGTGGCCCGGATGACCAGGAGCTCCATGCTCGAGGTGATGCGGTCCGACTACATGCGCACGGCGGCGGCCGGAGGTCTGACCCGGCGCACGATCCTGCTGAAGCACGGCCTCAAGAACGCCATGATCCCCGTCATCACCCTTGTGGGGCTCGACCTGGCCACCCTAATCGGCGCCGCCATCCTGACCGAGACCGTGTTCAACTGGCCCGGGATCGGCAGCAGCATCGCGGTGGCCATCGCGTTCCTGGACGCTCCCATCGTCCTCGGCCTGTCCCTCGTCATCGTCGTCGCCTACGTGGTGATCAACCTCCTCGTCGACCTGAGCTATGCCTTCTTCGATCCCCGTATCCGCTACGGGGGAGAGCGAGCCGGCTGATGACCATCCACCATGCCCCTCCCGCACCGGAAGCGGGCCCGACCTCACCAGCCGCCGCCCTCCTCGCTGACGAGCTCGCAGGACAGCCGTCCCTCAAGGGGGACGTGTGGCGGAGGTTCCGGCGCAACAAGCTGGCGGTTGCCGGCCTCGGCGTGATCGTCCTCATGGTCTTCAGTGCTGTGTTCGCCCCGCTCGTCACGTCCTACAACCCCTCCGAGCTGGGGGAGGCCAGCCGAGCGAAACCCAGCAGCAGTCACTGGTTCGGCACGGACGTCCTCGGACGGGACATGTTCACGAGGATCGTCTACGGGGCGCGGGTGTCGCTCCGTATCGGGGTGGTCGCGGTGTTGATCGCGGCCACGATTGGGATCGTCATCGGGGCCGTTACCGGCTTCTATGGCCGGATCCTCGACGGCCTGCTGATGCGGACGACCGATATGTTCCTGGCCTTTCCCTACATCCTCGCCGCCATCGTCGTCATCACTGTGATCGGCCGCGGGGAGAAAAGCGTCATCCTCGTTCTCGGGTTCCTGGGGTGGATGCCAATCGCCCGCCTCTTCCGGGCCAGCGTCATTCAGGCCAAGCAGGCGGAGTACATCGAGGCGGCGCGCGCCGTGGGTTGCAGCGATTGGCGCGTGATCACGAGGCACATCTTCCCCAACGCCATCCAGCCAGTGATCGTCTACGCCACGATCTTCGTGGGCACCGCAGTGCTGACGGAGGCCGCGCTGTCGTTTCTCGGGGTAGGGGTCCAAGAACCCACGCCGGCGTGGGGACTGATGGTCAACAACGGGCGGGCCTACCTGTTCACGGCTCCTCACCTGCTGTTCTTCCCCGCGGCGGCCATCTTCGTGACCGTCGTCGCTTTCGTGCTCGTGGGCGACGGGCTGCGCGACGCGCTGGACCCCCGGCTGAAGTGAAGGTCACCCCCCTTCTCTCCGTGCGGGACCTCCGCACGTTCTTCGGCACGAACGCGGGGGAGGTCCGGGCCGTCGACGGCGTGTCCTTCGACGTCATGCCCGGCGAGGTCTTCGGTGTCGTCGGCGAATCCGGCTCGGGCAAGTCGGTGGCCGCCCTCAGCATCCTCGGACTGATCCCCAAGCCGCCCGGACGGGTCGAGGCCGCAGCGATCCTCTGGAAGGAGCGGGACATCCGCAAGCTCTCGGAGGAGGAGCTCCGGCAGCTGCGCGGCACCGAGATCTCGATGATCTTCCAGGACCCGATGACGTCGCTAAACCCAGTCTTCACCATCGGCCAGCAGATCATCGACGTGATCCGCGCCCATCGGGACGTTTCGAAGGCGGAGGCACGGGAGCGGGCCGTGGAGGTCCTCTCCATCGTCGGGATTCCCAACCCCAACGTCCGCCTCGACGACTACCCCCACCAGTTCTCGGGCGGGATGCGCCAGCGCGCCCTGATCGCCATGGCCATCGCCAACGATCCCGACCTCATCATCGCCGACGAGCCCACGACCGCTCTGGACGTGACCATTCAGGCCCAGGTCCTGGACGTCCTGACCAAGGCGGCGGAGACCACGCACTCGGCCGTCATCCTCATCACCCACGACCTGGGTGTGGTGGCTGGCGTCGTGAACCGGGTGGCCGTGATGTACTCCGGTCGGATCGTGGAGGAGGGGTCGGTGGACGGCATCTACTACCGGGCCCGGATGCCCTACACCTGGGGTCTCATGGAGTCCATCTCCCGCCTCGACCAGCGGCGTATGGGCCGGCTGCGACCGATCGCCGGCCAGCCCCCTTCGCTCCTGCGGCCGCCCTCGGGCTGCCGGTTCCATCCCCGGTGCCCCTACCGGGACGAGGGGATCTGCCGCACGCAGGAGCCCGACCTGCTCGAGACCGAGCTCAGCCATACCGCCCGCTGTCACTTCGCCCTCGAGCCGGGTTGGTTCTCCCCCGCCGAACGGCTCGTCCAGCCGTGGGACGCGTGGCATCCTCGCGTCCAAGCTCGCGAGCGGGAGGTCAGTGCGCTGGAGGCGATGTCAGGGGAGAGCTTCCCGGGAGCACCGGTCGGACCGTGACGGTCGAGGCTGGCGCCGGCCAGGTCGTCGAGCAACTGCCCGGAGAGGGACCGGGGGAACGGCTCCTCACCGTTCGCGGCCTGACCAAGCACTTCCCCATCACAAAAGGGGCCATCCTTCGCCGGCAGGTGGGGACCGTCCACGCCGTGGACGGCGTGACGTTCGCGGTGCAGCGGGGCGAGACCTTCGGGCTGGTGGGCGAGTCGGGGTGCGGGAAGTCCACCACCGCCCGGGTCATCCTCAAGCTGCTCCCGGCCACCGCCGGAGAGGTGGAGTTCGAGGGTCGACCGATCTTCTCCCTGGGAGCGCGCGAGACCCGGGCTTTACGGGCGGAGATGCAGGTGGTGTTCCAAGACCCGTTCGCCTCGCTCAACCCCCGCCACACGGTGGGCCAGATCGTGGCCGAGCCCTTGGTGGTGCAGCGTCGCCGGAAGGAGGCCAAGGCTCGGGTGGCGGAACTGCTCGAGCTGTGCGGCCTAAGCCCGGAGCACGCCTCCCGGTACCCGCACGAGTTTTCGGGAGGCCAACGTCAGCGTGTCGGCGTGGCTCGGGCTCTCGCCCTCAACCCCAAGCTGATCATCCTCGACGAACCCGTCTCCGCCTTGGACGTCTCGATTCAGGCCCAGATCGTGAACCTGCTCGAGGACCTTCAGGCCCAGTTCCGGCTCACCTACGTCGTGATCGCCCACGACCTGTCCGTCGTCCGCCACATCAGCGACACGGTCGGAGTGATGTACCTCGGGCAGTTGGTCGAGGTGGCAGATCGGGACTCGCTCTACGAGAGCCCCAAGCACCCGTACACGGTGGCCCTTCTGTCGGCCGTCCCCATTCCCGACCCACAGCGGGAACGCCGCCGCCAGCGCATCATCCTCAAGGGCGACGTCCCCTCTCCGGCCAACCCCCCGCCGGCGTGCCGCTTCCACACCCGCTGCTGGAAAGCGCAGGAGGTGTGCCGCACGGTGGCGCCCCCGCTCGAACAAAAGGCGCCCGGGCACTGGGCCGCCTGCCACTTCCCGGAGACGCGCGAGGTCCTGTGAGGGGGCGGATCGCGGGGGCTTCAGGGCGGCCGCCCGACGCCCTACCCTGGAGCCCAGTGCGGGGCTGGGTCAAAGTCGTAGTGGCCGTGGTGGCGCTGACGCTCGCTGCCACCGGCTGTTCCGGCGACAAGAGTGAGGACGGTGGCACCGCCGCGCCTGACGGCATCCTGCGCATCGGCCTGGAACGTCCGCAGTCACTCGATCCCGCCCACGCCCGGTTCCCCGCCGAACTCCTCGTCGTCGAGCAGCTCTTCGACGGACTCGTCACCTACGACCCTGAGACGCTCCAGGTTCGCCCCGCTCTCGCCACCCGGTGGGAGGCGACCCCCGACCAGAAGAGTTGGACGTTCTTCCTCCGCCCAGACGCGAAGTTCAGCAATGGCCGCACGATCACCGCGACCGACGTGCAATACACCCTCGACCGCATCGGCAGGAGAGACACCAACTCCCCGTCGGCCGCCCAGCTGGAGACGATCGCCGGGTTCAAGGCGCTCAACGTCGACGGGAAGACCCAGGGGTTTGAGGGGATCACCGTCCCCTCCCCCGGGGCGATCAAGATCGAGCTGGCCACTCCCCTGTCGAGCTTCGCCGCCATCCTCGGTCACCCCGCCTTTGGGATCGTTCCCCGGGAAGCAGTTGAGGCGGAGAATCCCTCCTTCGCGACGCAACCCATTGGCAGCGGCCCGTTCATGATCCGCTCGCGCAGCGCCGATGTCCTTCGGCTGATGCCCGCGCCCGGAGCAAGGATGGCGCTCACGGGCCTGGAGATCCACATGGGTCGCGACAGCGGCGCTCCCTACGCCGCCTTCCTCAGAGGCCGCCTGGACTGGACCGCCATCCCCGCCGAGCAGGTTGAGCAGGTGGTCCGGGACAGGGGGCGGGAGAGCTTCCGGCCGTACCCGGCCGAGCTGTTCTACGGCTTCAATCTCCGCAACCGGAAGTTCCAGGACGCCCGCTTCCGTGAAGCCATCCTGCGGGCCATCGACCGGGAGGCCATCGTGCGCGGCGTCTACGGGGGACGCGTGCGGGGCACGAACGGCGTCGTCGCCCAGGGGATCCCCGGCTATCAACCCGACCCGTGCAGTGAGAAGTGCCGGTACGACCCAGGCCGGGCCCGCGTGCTGCTCGAGGAGGTGTTCGGCAGCCGGCCCGTTCCCGAGATCTTCATCGACTACGACGAGGACCCCACGCAGGAGGCGGTGGCCCAGGCCATGCACGCCAACCTGCGGGCGGTCGGCATCCCGGCCACGCTCCGACCCCACCAGTACACCGAGTACCTCCGGTTCGCCACCAGCGGGCAGCAGGAGCTCTTCCGCCTGGCATGGATCGGCGCCTACCCGTCACCCGACGCCTTCCTGGCCCCGCTCTTCTACACGGGGCATCCCGACAACGTCACCGGTTTCTCCTCGGAGGACTTCGATGCGCTAATCCGCGAGGCACGGGAGTCCGGGGACGAGAGCAAGCGGCTGGCGGCGTACCAGCAGGCGGAGAAGGCCCTCATGTCGCAGGTTCCGGTCGTGCCCATCGCCCAGTACGAAACCCACACCCTCGTGTCCTCCCGGGTGCGGGACCTGACCATGTCCGCGTTCGGCACGTTCGATGCCGCCCGCGTCCGTCTCATCGGCTAGGCCGCGGCCGCTCCAGGAGCGGAAGTTCGGCTGCTCGCTCGAAGCGCTGGAGAGCCTCTACTCGTCGCCTCAGCTCGATCGCTCTCCACCCCTCTACCGAACGCTCTTGCCGAGCTCTTTCCCAGAGGTTGGCACTAAGAAGGTTTGGGCGCGCTACTCAGACGGTGTCGCGACCCCTCGTCGTGCCCCAGGAACTGCCGCCTGACGTAGACTGGAGCGGCCACGTCGGAGTGGCGGAATAGGCAGACGCGCCAGGTTGAGGGCCTGGTGCCCGAATAGGGCGTAGGGGTTCAAGTCCCCTCTCCGACACAGCAGAAGTCCTGGGGTCATAGGGGTGCGAGGCGGTCTCGTGAGGGCCACGGGGACTCGACAAGGCCCCTTCAATGATCAAGGGGGGCTCGGCGACGGGCTGCTGTCCAAGTGCCACCGAGCAGACGAACGAAGTGCTGCATAGTGCTGGCCCGCAACATCTGCGTCGTCAATCCAAGCGCCGGGATCGCCCTGGCTTTCTGCAGGATCGGCTGCTGTACAGGAACGGGTCGCGTGACGGGCACTTTCTCCTCTCAAAGCAACTGGCTGAAGGATCGAGACTCGTCGCCTCCAGCACGAC
>JALZEC010000190.1 GCA_030862235.1 Actinomycetota bacterium
TGTTCGAGGTCACGATCCCGCTCACCCTCCCGGTCATGGCCGTCGCGACCCTGTTCGGAGCGGTCCTGGTGTTCACCGACATGAGCGTGGTGTTCGTGCTCACCCGCGGCGGCCCGGTGGACGCCACCCAGATCCTCCCTACGTGGGCCTTCTTCCGAGGCATCCAAGGCGGCGACCTGGCGCAGGGCGCGGCGGTTGCCCTCTTCCTCTTCCCTCTCCTGGTGGCCATGGCCATCCTCATCCTGCGCTCGGTCAAGCGGATGGAGGTGCTCTGAGGTGAGCCGCCGGCGCCGGGTCTGGGTTCGGATCGGCTTCTACAGCCTCGTCCTCGGCTTCACCCTCTTCGCCGCCTTTCCGTTCGCGTGGGGCCTGATCACCGCGTTCAAGGCCAGCCCCGACCTCTACAACCGGAACAACAACCCCTTCATCTTCAACCGGGAGCCGACCCTCGAGCACTTCCGCCTGCTTTTCGATGCCACGGCCTTTACCACCTTCGTGAACAACACGATCGTCGTCGCCGTGCTGGTCGTGCTCATCACCCTCGCCGTCAGCCTCCCCGCCGCCTACTGCCTGGCCCGCCTCAACCTGCGCTGGAGCGGGGCGATGGGCATCGCCATCTTCTTCGTCTACCTGATTCCGCCGTCCCTGCTCTTCATCTCGCTGTCCCGGGTCGTGTCCGACCTCGGGTTGCAGGACTCCCGCTGGGCCCTCGTCGTGCTCTACCCGACCATCACCATCCCGGTGTCCGTCTGGCTGCTCATGGGCTTCTTCAAGGGGATTCCCAGAGACATCGAGGAACAGGCCATGGTCGACGACTACAGCCGCCTTGGGGCGTTCGCCCGCACCGTCCTGCCCCTCTCCTTCCCGGGCATGATCGCCGTCGTCGTGTTCTCGGCAACGCTGGCCGCCAGTGAGTTCATCTACGCCCTCGCCTTCGTGTCTCGCACGAGCCAGAAGACGATCAGCGTGGGTGTGCCGACGGAGCTGGTCAGGGGGGACGTGTTCTTCTGGCAGTCACTGCAGGCCGCGACTCTCCTGGTTGCCATCCCCATCGCCCTGGTATTCAACGCCTTCCTCAAGCGGTTCATCGCCGGCTTCACCATGGGCGCGGTGAAGGGCTGAGTAGATGTGCCCGGGCTTTCGTCCTAGCTGCCGAGCCGCTGGGCCAGGACCTTCTGGACCACTCGCGGGTTGGCCTTGCCCGCTGAGGCCCTGACCACCTGACCCACGAAGAAGCCGAACAACGCCGTCCTGCCGGCCCGGTAGTCGCCCACCTTGTCCGGGTTTGCCGCCAGGACCTCGTCCACGAGTGACGCGATCGCTTCCTCGTCGCTGACCTGGGCCAGGCCTCGGTCAGCGATGATCCGGTCGGCCTCGCCCCCGTGCTCGACCATCTCGGCGAAGACCTCCTTGGCCGCAGCTCCCGTGATCGACCCCGCCTCCAGGGCTCGTACGAGCTGGGCCAGACCGGCGCCGGTCAATGGGACGTCGGCCAGCTCCTGGTCGCCCAGTGCAGGGGGAAGCTCGTTGAGGATCCAGCGGGCGACGGCTCCTGGGGGTGCCCCGCTGGCAACCGCCTGCTCGAAGAGATCGCCGGTGGCACGGTCACCACTCAGCAGATCGGCCTCGGCTTCAGTGATGCCGTAGGTCGACGGCCACGCCGCGAACCGGCTGGCGAGGACCGGATCCCGAGCTCGGGCTTCGGCGCGGTATTCGGACCGGCTCCGTTTCAGTGGCCGGGTCTTGGCCTTGGCCGAGGGCCGGCGAGCCTGATCGCCGGCCAGTGCCGCTGGCCGGCTCTCCCCACCGGCTTGCCACGAGTCCCGGAGCGTGACGATGCGGTTGAGGACCGGCGCCTCCGGACGCGAGTCCTCGGTGTCGAACACGAAGTACCCCACCCGCTCGAGCTGCCAGCGGCTGCCCGGCTCGGCATGGGCCAGGCTGGCTTCGAGCATGGCCCGGTGCACGATCTGGAGGGAACTCGGGTTCAGCGTGTCGGTGAGCTCGCGGTCGCCCTCGTCGGGCCGAGGAACCTTGAACAGCCGGTCGTAGAGCCGGACCTCGGCGGGGACGGCCTGCTCCGCCGCCACCCAGTGGACGACGCCCCAGACCTTCACCCCGTCCGGATTCGTGCCGACCGACCCGGGGAGGTGGCTGCAGCGCACCTCGACCACCTCGCCGTCTTCCTCGACGACCTCGTCACAGGTGATGCAGTAGCCGTGGCGCAACCGGATGGTCCGCCCCGGAGCGAGCCGCTGGTAGCCCGGTGGAGGGTCCAGCGAGAAGTCGTCGCGGTCGATCAGAATCTGGCGGGCAAAAGGAACGGTCCGCTCTCCAGGCTTGCCCACGTCGGGCGGGAAGTACGGCGCCCTCAGCTGCTCCACCTCGCCTTCGGGCCAGGACGTGATCGTTACCTTCAAGGGACGGAGCACGCCGAGGACTCGGGGGGCGTGCCAGTTGAGGTCGTCGCGGACGGCGAACTCGAGCTTGCCCACGTCCACCACGGAGTTCACCTTGGCCACGCCGATGAGGTCGGCAAACGCCCGGATGGCTTCCGGGCGGTAACCGCGCCGGCGCAGCCCGGCGATGGTGGGCATGCGCGGATCGTCCCAGCCGGCGACGTGGCCCTCCTGCACGAGCCGGATGAGCTTCCGCTTGCTCAAGACCGTGTAGTCGAGATTCAGGCGGGCGAACTCGATCTGATGGGGTCGACTGAACCCGTGCCGTTCCGCGACCCGCGTGTGCTCGATCACCCAGTCGTACAGCTCCCGGTTGTTCTCGAACTCGAGTGTGCAGAGCGAGTGGGTCACTCCCTCGATGGCGTCCTCGAGGGGGTGGGCGTAGTCGTACATGGGGTAGATCGGCCAGGCCTCGCCGGTGCGGTGGTGGGTGGCGTGGCGGATCCGGTAGAGCAGTGGGTCCCGCATCTTCATGTTCGCTGCGGCGAGATCGATGCGGGCCCGCAGCACGCAGGCCCCGTCAGGAAGGTCGCCGGCGCGCATCTTCCGGAAGAGGGCCAGGTTCTCCTCGACGCTCCTGTCCCGATAGGGGGAGGGACGGCCCGGGGACGCCAGCGTGCCCCGGTACTCCTTGATCTGGTCGTCGTTCAGGTCGTCGACGTAGG
>JALZEC010000371.1 GCA_030862235.1 Actinomycetota bacterium
CACAGGACGCTCATGCGTGCGAAAACGTCGCCGGCGCGGCTCTTTGGCCGCTGACCACGACGCGTTTGGGCTGGTCAGGGACCTACACCGTCGGTAAACGTCTCGGGGTAGCCCCTCGCGGTCGCGGACCTCGCCGACGATGGCGACGTCGGGCGCCATGCGGAGGAAGCCGGCGACGAGGCGGCGCAGGTCGACCTCTCGCCGGTCTGCTCGGGCCGGCCGGGTCTGCATCGAGGCGACGTTGGGGAGGGGGAGATCAGCCTCGAAGACCTCCTCGGCGATGACGACCCGCAGCCCGGGGTCGAGCTCGGCCGCGCAGCAGGAAAGCAGCGTCGTCTTCCCCGAACCGGGGGCGCCCGAGAACACTGTGGACAGCCGAGCGCGGACACACGCTCGCAGGAACTCGGCCACCGTCCGGTCGAACATGTCCCGCTCGACCAGCTCGTCCAGGGAGCGATAGGCGACCCCGGTGAACTTTCGGATGTTGACGAGGACATGGCCGTCGCGGCCCACGTCACCATGGACGATGTGCAGGCGGGCTCCCGTATCGAGCTGGGCGTCCTGCAGGCCCTCGGCCGGGTCGAGCTTGCGATGCGAACCGGTGGCGTCGTCGAGGATCTTGGTGAGCGTGCGCAGGACGTGCTCGTCGTCGTTGAAGACCTCGTCGTGGTACGAGCTCGGTCCCTGATGCCGCTTCACGAAGATGGCGTCCGGGCCGTTGACCATGATCTCCCAGACGTCCTCGTCGGCCAGGAGGGGCTCGAGCGGCCCGTAGCCGGCCAGATTGCGGAACGCCCGTTCCGCCACGACCTCGGGGTCGGCGAGGTCGAAGGCGCGCAGACCCCGCTGGTAGTCGCTTGACCAGGCCTGCACCTCGTCGTCGATGAGGGCGCGCAGCTTGGCCCGCCCACCGTCGCTGCTCATCTCCAAGGAGATCTCCTTGGCGCGCGCCTGCACCCGCCGTTCGATCTCCTGGAGCGGTGACAGCTGGGTCACGGCCCCGCCGCCTCGAAACCGGTAGACCAGCGGCCGAGCGATCCCGGTCGCACCGGCTGCGGCCCAGCCGGCCCGGCCACCGCCCCCACGCTGGCCCGCTCGACGACCGCCCGCATGGCCCCGGTGAGCGGCTGCACGAGGGCGGCGGGCAGCCGCACCCCGTCCCGCAGGGCTTCCTCGATCCGGCGCTCGGGGAGGAAGATCGGCCCGGTGAGCTGGTCGCGCTCGTCGGCCGGGAGGAGCGGCGCTACCAGTTCGGCGAACGTTGCCGTCAACCCGGCACGGGCGCGAGCGCCGCGGTGCGCCCGGTTCAGCACCGGGACGATGCGATCGGGTGCGACCCCGAACTGCAGCAGGCCGTCGACCACCCGGACCAGCGAATGGAGGCCCTTGAGCGTCGGCGACCCGACGGCGAAGACGACCTGGGCCCGGGCCGCGGCCGTTCGGGCCATGGTGTTGCGCTCCTCTACGTCGACCGACCCGCCGTCGTCCTCCCCTTCGAGGTCGGGATCTATGTCGGCCACCACCACCCGGAACGACCGTTCCAGCGAATCCCAGGCGGCAGCGAAAGCCTGGGGGCGCAGCGTCGGCCAGAAGCGGGCGCGGCGGATCCCGAGCAGGAGTCGGTACGGCCGGTTAGGCGGCGCCACGACCAGGTTGCGGACCTCCTCGACGGAAGGTGAGCCGGCTCGGTGGGCCTCGACGAGCTCCTGGACACCGGGACAGACATCGCCCGCGTCGTGCAGCATGGCCAGCTCGGCGTGGAGGCGGAAGTCGGCGAGCAGGACCATGCCCGCCTGCCGTACGTCGTCGCCCAGCCCTTGGGCGAGCGCCATCGCCGCCGTCGACGCGCCCGTACCGCCGGGACCGGTGACCGCCACGACGGTGCCCCGCCACCCGCCGGGCGACGGCCGGTCGAGGAGCTGGTCGGCTCGCGCCGCGCTCCGCTGCACCATGCGGGCATGGGCGGCCAGGGCATGGAGGAGGTCTTCGCGGTCGAAGTCGGGACGCAGGACGCGAGCGGCACCCAGGGCCGCCCAGTCCCGCCTGACCCTCCGGTCGTCGACCACGAAGACGGGACAACCGGCGCTCGTCGCCCGGGCCACGAGGTCGCGGTCGAGGGCGGGCAGGCACCCGTCGGCCACGAGAGCAGAGAAGGGACGAGCCGAGTCCAGCCGAGCGCCGACTTCCTCGGCCGACAGGCACTTCACGAACTCGGCGGGCAGCGCCCCCGAGTTGGCCCAGCTGCCGACGGCCCGGAACCAGGCCGCCCGGGCGGGGGCCAGCCCGAGCACGACGTAGCGGTCCCCCACCCCTTACGGCCTTCCCGAGCTTCCCGAGCTTCCCGAGCCGGCCGGCTGCGGCTGCCGGTACGACGGCTGGCCGTCGTCCAGCGGAGCGGCTCCCGTCGCCCGGACAACCGTCAGCTTGGCCAGCTGCACGGCGTGGGCCAGCGCCACGGCGTCGTCGGGATCGTCCACCGCCACGGTGATGGAGGCGTCGTCCCCGCTCCCCACCCGCTCCCGGCCCCGGTCGAGCCCGACCACCAAGGCCTGGCGGAGCACGACGGTGCTGTAGGCGTCGGCGCCGCTGCCGTACGTCGCCACGACATCGACGCGCTCCCCCTGCTCCAGGTTTCCGGCGAGGGTCTGGCGGGCGACGCCGAAGGTGACCTCCCGGCTCCCGGGTGCACTCGGTTTGGCCACCACCGCGCTGGCCTGCACAAGGTCCCCAGCCGCCAGCGGAGCCACCACCGTGGCTCCGACGAGGGTGCGGATCTCCTTGAAGGCATGCCGTTGGAGCTCGGGAGGAAGCTCGACCGGCAGCCGGGCAAGATCGGCTTCAGTGAGCCGAGCACCGGGCGCCACCTCGTGGCGGACGACGATGTAGGACTGGCGGGGACCGGACTGGGCACGCGTCGACACGGAGAACAACCCCACGGCGGACGCCGCTACCAACAATCCGCCGATGACCGCCCGCCCGCCGGGCAGGGAGCGGCGTCGCGCCGGACGCCGAGACCGGTGGCCGTTTCTCGAGGAGGAGTCAGCCTCAAGCGACCCCGTCCGCACTCCCGTTCCCAGTTCCGCCACCGCCGCTCCCCACGCCGTACCGAGCGCCCGCCAGTGTATGAAAGAGCATGAGAGTGCACAAGGGAGAATAAGTTGGGGATAGTGCGGGGACGAGCGGTGGACAAGCGGTGGAAAGCTGGCGCCTGACCTGTTCGTCCGCTTGTGCCCGTGACCGGACGGCCGGCGGTATGCGCGACACTGCACCGATGGCCCGACTGCTCGACACCCTGTCCGGTTTCGAAGCGTTCGCCCGAAAAGCCGGGCTGGAAACGCCTTACATGCGGGAGGCCCTCTGGAAGGAGAAGTACGAGGCCGCCTACCCGCAGGTCTTCGACGCCTTCTACGCCGCCGCCGGTGACCCGGCGGGCCGGGCCGCCATCGTCCGCGAGCTGGCCCGGGTGAAGCCCCGGGTGGAGGCCGCGGCCCCCCAAGTGCGCCAGGCGATCGCCGACGTCGAGGCGGCCATCCCCAGCCTGCTCGGCCTCCCGCCCGAGCCCTCACCGCTGCACGTGCTGATGGTGGGCACCTTGACCACCAACGCCACCGTCGGCCGGGTGGGGGACGACGTCGCCGTCCTCCACTGCCTGGAGTGGTTCCAATCACCGGAAGGGAACCGCGTGCTGGTCGCCCACGAGACGACCCACGCCTGGCACGAGCTGGCTCTGGGCAGGAAGGGACCCGAGGACGACGCCGCCTGGGTCGCCTTCTCCGAGGGCGTGGCCATCGCCGCCAGCCGGGCGCTGGTTCCCGACCGTCCCGAGCTGGACTACTTCTGGTACGGCCACGGGGACGTGGAGCACTGGCTGGGGTGGTGCCAGGAGCGCCGGGAGGACCTGCTCGAGCACTTCCGGGCGTCGATCGACGTGCCCGAGACGGTCGAGACCTACTTCGGGGGCGGGACGATCGAGGGCCAGTGGCGGGTCGGGTTCTTCCTGGCCGACGAGCTGGTCAAGAACCTCGGACGGCCCCTGCCCGAGCTGATCGCCATGAGCGTGGAGGAGGCGCAGGCGGCCATCCGCCAGGAGCTGGGCGTGGACCCCGCCCGCCCGCCGGCGGCCCACTAGGTAGCCGCCTGGTCTCAGCTCACCTCCGAGCGCCGGCCTCGGCCCACTCCAGACGGGGCGCGTCCTGCCACAGCCGCTCCAGCTGGTAGTAGCGGCGGACCTCGTCCAAGAACACGTGGACGACGAAGTCCCCGAAGTCGAGCAGCACCCACTCGGCCGCGTCCAGGCCCTCGATCCGCAGCGGCCCCCGACCACCGGCCGCTTTGACCTGGGCCTCGACCTCCTCGGCGATCGTGCGCACCTGGCGGGAGTTGCGCCCGCTGGTCAACACGAACAGGTCGCAGATGGCGAGCACGTGGCCCACGTCGAGGACGAGGGTCTCGTCCCCTCCCTTGGCCGCCGCCGCTCGGGCTGCGGCCCGGGCCAGCTGACGGACGTGCTCCAACTCGAGTTCGGGTGTGGTGAACGTAGGGGTACCTCCCATCAAGACGGTCCTCGCTGGCGGAGCTGACTCAACGCCGGGGCGACTCGGACCTCGTCATCTGCCCTAAGCGTACAAGCCCCGCTCGCGAATGCAGGTCATTACCGGTTCCGGCACCAGCCAGTCGAGGGGTCGGCCCGCCGCCACCCGGGCCCGCAGGTCCGACCCGGACACCTCGAGGTGGGGAATGGGGACCCGTTCCACCCGCCAGCCGGCGGCCAGGACGGGCTCCGGCGCGCCCGGACGGTCGACGAGCACCAGCGTCGCCAGCCGGCGGACCGTGTCGGGGCGGCGCCACGTCTCCAGTTGGGAACCGACGTCCCGCCCCACGATGAGGTACAGCTGCCGGGACGGGTCCTCGTCCGCCAGCTGCTCGAGGGTGTCGGCCGTGACCGAGTCGCCTCCCCGGTCGATCTCCAGGCGGCTGGCCTCGATCCCCGCCG
>JALZEC010000383.1 GCA_030862235.1 Actinomycetota bacterium
TGCCGATGGCGGTCGGAGGCCCGGCCCTCGCCGGCCAACCCGTGACGCTCGTCGGAGAGGGCCGACGCCGCCATTCCATGGTTGCCATGCGTGACGTCGTCTCCTATGCCGTCGCCGCCCTCGAGCGCGACGAGGCGAACGATCAACGCCTTGTCATCGGGGGACCTGACGCGATCTCATGGCGTGACGCGGTGGCGGCGTTCGAGCACGAACTGGGCCGGGAGATTCCGGTGCGCACCGTTCGTATGGGCGACCCCGTTCCGGGGATGCCGGAGCAGGTCAACGCGCTCTTTCAGGTGCTCGAGACCTACGACTCGCCGCTCGACATGACTGCGATGGCGGTCACCTATGGAGTCACGCCGACCGGGCTGACGGATTTCGTCCACGCCTTCGTCTCGACGGCCACGAGTAGCGCCCATATCGGCGCCTGAGGTGATCCCAATATCTCAGGAGGTCATCCTGCGCGAGCCCGCCGGACTGCGATACCCGCCTGCATGGCCGTGCTGAATGTCCGCGCCGACCCCGGTTCGACTGACATGCCAGCCGTGCTTGCGGGGGAGCGACGGTCCGCCTGCCAGGCCGAGGCTTCCTGACACGACCGAGCAGCAGCCGGTTCCAGACGACGGACTTCGTCACGCTCCGGATCAGCCGCGCCCACCTCTACGGGGTCCTCGGCCTCGTGGCCGGCTTGGTGGCAGGTCTCCTCCTCGCCCGCTTGACCGGTTTCGGGCAGGCGGGCGACGCCGGCGACTATCTAGCCGCGCGTTGTTCCAGAAGGCGGTCCGGGGCTCTGAAGCCCTAACGCGGATCAGCCCACGGCAACGTGGCTGACCGTCACGGGGTCCGGTCGGTGAAGGAGTGGTGTTCGTGGGCGACCATCCAGCGTCCGGCTTCCTTGCGGAGCCCCAGGGTCAGGCGCAGCCGGCGGTTGGGCTCGCGTTCGAGCTCGTCCCGCTTGCCGCAGCGCAGGAGGGCCCACACGAAGGCGACCTGGTCGCCGGCGGTGACATCGAGTGAGTCGATCTCGAACACCCCGCCCGACCGTTGCCACTCGAAGAACGGCGGCCACGTCTCCCGGTAGGCGTCGAGACCGCGCACTCCCTCTTCGGGCGGCGGTACGTCGAACATCACGATGTCGTCGGCGTGGTCGGCGAGCACTACCTCGAGCTCGCCCGCATGGACGGCCTCGGCCCAGCGATGCACCAGGTCCCGGATCTCGTCTTCGTCGGACATCAGTGCCCCCCTGCTTTCTTTACGCGGTAGTCGACAAACGTGGCGAACGGCGACTGCCGGACGCCGAGGTGCTCGAGGGCCTCGTCCTGCCCAGTGATGTAGGCGTCAACCGACATCGTGATCCCTACAACCACCTTGGTCATCTCGCGTCCCCCCACACCGATTAGACGGTGGCACCAAGCGGGACTCATCGAAGACGGTCGTCCGCCGGGACACGCGCATACCCGAACCGCGCGCAGGTGTGGGATGTTGAGGCGATGCGTTCACGGCCAGCATGGGTGATGGCCCTGCTCCTGACGGCGGCCGCCTGCGGCTCCGACGACGGGCCATCTGCGTCACCGAGCACCACCATTGGGGCTAGCACGCCCGACGCGACGGCAGCGGCGACGACGGCAGCCCCACCAGACTCGTTCCCCCTGGCGGTTGTCGAGGTGGTTCGCAACTTGGACACGGTGTGGTCGCTGGCCTGGGATCCCGGGGGCGCCCTGTGGTTCACGGAGCGAGCCGGACGCCTGGGTCGGGCGGGCGGGCCGTCGCGGCAGATCGAGGGCGTCGCCGAGTCGGGCGAGGCGGGCCTCATGGGCTTAGAGATCGACCGGCGAGGGCGGATGTTCGTGATGTACACGTCCGGACGCGACAACCGCATCGTGCGCATCGAGCCCGACGGCTCGCAGAGGGTCCTGGTCGAAGGCATCGCCAGGGCCGCCATTCATGACGGTGGACGTCTGCGATTTGGCCCCGACGGCCAGCTCTACGCGTCCACCGGCGATGCGGCGCAGCCCGATCTCGCTCCCGACGACGGGAGCCGCAACGGCAAGGTACTGCAGATCGATCCCGAGTCGGGCAGGGCGACGGTATTCAGCAAGGGCCACCGCAACGTGCAGGGACTCTGCTTCGCACCCGATGGCCGGTTGTTCGCCACGGAGCACGGGCCGAGCGGAGGCGACGAGATCAACCTCCTGCGCGAGGGGTTCGACGGGGGCTGGCCACGGACATCGGGCAACGGGATCCGCAACTACACACCGTCGATCGCTCCTGCCGGCTGCGTCGTCTACTCCGCTGACCTGATCCCCCAGTGGAAGGGTTCGCTCCTCTTCGTCACCCTTAGGGGCGAGAGCCTGCGTCGGCTCACCCTGACCGCTGACGGCAGAGTGACCGACGAGGAGGTCCTGTACGAGGACGCGTACGGCAGGCTCCGGGACGTGGCCGTGGGGCCCGACGGCGCCGTCTACGTGACCACCTCCAACCGCGACGGCCGTGGCAGCCCCGCCGCGGAGGACGACCGCATACTGAGAATCGCGCCGAACCAGTGAGCGGGCGCTCGGCGGTCGCGCCCGCTCCCTCTACTCCGCGGGCGCGGATTAAGCAACGAGCGCAAGGATAAGCGGGCGTGGAACCGCTTTTCGCGCCGTACGACCCTTCAGAAGGCCATCCCCCTGGTGAGTGCGGCGCTCGAGGACGAGGATCGAGTACGCCACCAGACGCTCATGGATCTGGTCACCGTGCCGGAGGGGGAGCCCTGGCTGACGTGGGGCTCACCAACCTGGCTTTCGTCCTGCTGACCCGGAGCCAAGGCGCGACGGGAGTCCCCCGACCGAGACTCTTCAGGACATCGCCCTCACGTACCACCCGGAGGCACCGGAGGCGTGATGTCCGCGGCTGGCGTCGGGCCGCAAGAGAGGAGGGCTACCTGTCAGCACGCAAAGGTGTGGTTGACCAGTACTTCGAAGGATTTCGGCGAAGCGACCACGAACAGGTGCTGACCTGCCTGACCGACGATTTCGTCGGGGACCTGCCCGGCTACAGGCACCTGACCGCGCCATCGTCGACATGGTTAGCCGCAAGTGGATCGACACCCTCGTCTCGACGGAGGAGAGCGCTCACAGGTCGTGGTGATCTTCGAGCACGCCCTGGAGGCCGGCGGGTTGATCGAGCTCCTCACCG
>JALZEC010000397.1 GCA_030862235.1 Actinomycetota bacterium
TTCGGGGAGACGAAAACCTCTGCCTGGCACCCCGATTCACCGGCTGGGATGACGACGGCGGCTATGCCGAGTACGCCGTCGTGCTCGAGGAGTACGCCTACGCCATACCCGCGAGCTTCGGCGACGAGGAGGCGGCGCCGCTGCTCTGTGCGGGACTCATCGGGTACCGCGCCCTGCGGCGGGCCGAGCTACCCGAAGGCGGACGATTGGGCATCTACGGGTTCGGAGCGTCCGCTCACCTGGCCGCCCAGGTCGCGCTCTGGGAGGGGGCGCGGGTGCACGTGCTCACCCGGTCGCCCGAGGCGCGGCGGTTGGCCCTCGAGCTGGGGGCGACCTCGGCCGCCGGCGCGTCCAATCCTCCCCCGGAGCCGCTCGACGCCGCCATCCTCTTCGCCCCCGTGGGGGAGCTGGTCCCCGTGGCGCTGGCCGCCCTGGACCGGGGTGGGACCCTGGCCATCGCCGGCATCCATCTCAGCCAGATCCCGCCGCTGACCTACGACGAGCACCTGTTCCAGGAGCGCACGCTGCGGAGCGTCACCGCCAACACCCGAAGCGACGGGCAGGAGTTCCTCGACCTGGCCGCCCGCATCCCGGTCCGGGTCACCACCGACCCGTTCCCGCTGGCCGAAGCCTCCTCTGCGCTCCAGGCCCTCGCCGCCGACCGGGTACGCGGCGCGGCCGTCCTCCTAGTGGAAGGGACCTGAGCGGCGCCTCGAACGCTGCTCGAGGCGGAGCCTCCGATAGGGTCGAAGGTCACTTCCGGGAGGCAGGGTTTGGACCCTCAGGCGCTGGCGGCGGCGGGCGGGCAGTATCAAATCGTCGACGTCCGATACCCGAACGAGTGGGAGGCGGGCCACATCGAGGCGGCCACCCACATCCCCGCCGACGAGCTGGCTGAGCGCCTCGACGAGCTCGACCGCCAACGGCCCGTGGTGACCGTCTGCCGCACCGGCGCTCGGAGTGCGGAGGCGGCGAGACTCCTCCGGGATGAGAGGTTCGACGCCCAGAACCTCGAGGGCGGGATGGACGCGTGGGCCGCCGCCGGCCTGCCCTTCCGAGCCAGCGACGGGCAGCAGGGGACGGTGGTGGAGCCCGAGGTTCCGCCCGACGACCGTCCGGAAGCCCTGCAGCGCCTGCAGAGCGCCTACCTGGAGGCCCTGTTTGCCGTGCAGGAGCACTTCGGAGACCGGGAGGTCTCGGACGAGGAGGTCAAGGAGTTCCTCCGGGACCGGCTCATCGCCGAAGGCAAGGCCCCCGAGGAGGCCGAGCGGTATCTGACGGGCGAATGACGCTCAGTTGACCAGCTTGGCCGGCACCGGCGAGGTTCGACGGGGCTCAATCGCGCTTCCCATGCCTGCTTGGCCAACTCGACCCGCGAGGAGACGCCGAGCTTGGCGAACACGTGGGCGAGTTGCGTCTGCACCGTGCGCGGAGAGATGTAGAGGCGCTCGCTGATCCCAGGGTTGGTGAGACCCTCCAAGGCCAGCCGAACCCCTTGCCTGGCCTGACCGGCCGGTGTAGGCATTCACCCGCGGACGACGCAAGGAGCGGCTATGGCGGGCTGTCGGCGGGACGAGGCCGCGGGCGTCGAGATTTCCCGCCCGCCCGTTCGCCCCTGAGCGGAAGGGAGAAGGATGGCGATCACATGGCGTACCCAGCGAGGATGGCGGTGGTGCAACAAGTGCCAGGGGCTGTGGTTCGGCCCGAACCAGGCGTCGTCGAACTGTCCGCTGGGCGGCACGCACAACAACGTCGGGAGTGGGAACTACCGCCTGCCAATCGTGACCTCGCGCGTGAGAGTCCACATCAAGATCCTGACCAACCCGAACATCCCGATCCCGACCCTGTTCCAGAACATGCGGGAGGTGTACACCACCTGCGGGATCGACGTGGTCTGGGCGAGTGAGGAGGTGCTCAACCTCCCAGCGCTCAACATCGTCGACGTTGGCCAGTGCGCGGGCCAGACCACTGCTGAGCAGAACCAGCTCTTCACCAACCGGAACAACGCCGCGGCCAACGACATCGTCATCTACTTCGTCGAAGGGACGAACCCGCCGCTCAACGGTTGCGCGTCGCATCCGGCGGGGAGTCCTGGTGCAGTCGTGGTGAGGACTGCGTCAAACTGGACGTTCGCCCACGAGCAGGGCCACGTGCTCGGCCTCTCGCACGTCAACAACAACGACCGGTTGATGACGGGGAACGGCACGTTCAACATCACCAACCCTCCGCCCGACCTGATCGGCAGCGAATGCACGACAATGCAGGCCAGCGCGATCACCGTGAACGTGTGAGGAGAAACTGATGGCTACAAACGAAGAGGTGCGAGCCGTTCTCGATCGCGACGAGCCCAACTACGACGAGGCCGCGGCGACGCTCGGGCCCGACGCGCTGCCCATCCTGCAGCGCTTCGTCGAGGGCGGTGACGCCCTGCTCGCCTCCAAGGCGGCCTATCTCGCCGGGCGCATCGGCGACCCCGCCGCCAGGCCGATCCTGGAGCTGGCAGCGAGCCGGCCGGAGGCCGGCGTTCGGGCCGCAGCCGCATCGGGCGCGCAGTTCATCGGAGGAGCAGCGGAGTCTGTGATCCTCGCTCTCGTCGACGACGACGACGTGTCGGTCCGCAAGTTCGCGCTGAGGGCAGTCCCCGAGCAGCCGAGTTCTGAGCTTCTCGCCAAGCTGGCGGTGCTTCGGGAGGCCGAGCCGGAGCCGATGGTGCGCGAACTGGCCGCAGCGATCATCGACGCCGCCTCGGGAGAACAACGGCCGTAGCATTGCTGCTACCGGATCGGTCTCCTGCGCCGCAGACGACGCCTCGACCAGGAGGCCGCCCGGGTCCGGTAGAGCGGGGCGTATCTCGAGGTGTTTACGTGCAGCTGTACCTGACCTATTGCGACGATCAGTCCACCTTGGCCGACCGGCTTCGTCGGGAGTTCCTCCGCCTCGACCCCAACGTCGAGGTCATCGACGGGACGATCCGAAGCGGCGCCACCCCGGCCAAGGTTCCGGCTCGGGCCACCGTTCTCATGCTGGTTGGGCCTACGTGGGCCGGCGTGGTGAACCGCGGATCCGACCCGCAGCGCCGCTTCCTCGAGGCCAGCTTCCGGGGCGGGCGACGGATCGTGCCCGTGCTGTTTCAGGTGCCCCTCCAGGCTTGGGGCCCGATTTGCGAGGGGCTACCGGAGACGCTGGCGGGGTTGGCAGTTCTCAACGCCTTCGAACTCCGGGACCACAACTTCTCCGCCGACGCCCAGGTGCTGCTCGACAAACTACGGGCGTCTACCGATAGTCCATGGACAGAGAACGAGGGTCGTACCGTCATCCGGATCGACGGCGAGCGAGGGGGTCCGTTCAAGTTCTACGCCAACCGCCAGCCGCTCCTTGTGTTCGTCGACGGCAACGAGGTCGGCGCGGTGATGGCCTGGAACGGTCATTTCGAGTGCACCGTCGAACCTGGCCGGCACACGGTCCAAGTTCGACAACCGGGCCACTGGGCCCCGAAAAGCGAACCGCTAGCCGTCGACGTCAAGCGGGGCGCTACCGCGTCCCTCGTCTGTGAACGCAGGATTACCGGTGGGCTGTCGCTGAACCCAAGGAAGTAACGATGCGAGTCTTCGTCAGCTACCGGCGTGCCGACTCGAGCCCCACTGCCCACACCGTCACTCGGGCGCTCGAGCGTTCGCCCGTGGGCGGCGAACCGTGCGAAGTCTTCATCGACGTCGACAAGATCCCACTGGGCACCGACTTCACTCGGGTCCTCAAGATGGCGATGGAGAGCTGTGACATCGCCCTCGAGATCGTGGGCCGCAACTGGCTCGTGACCGACGGCCGCCGCCGGTTGGACGACGCCAACGACTTCGTCCGGGCCGAGGTTCGCCAGGCCATCCGCGAGAAGGTCCCGCTCCTCGCCGTCCTGGTCGACGGGGCCATGCTGCCCAACCGTTCAGAGCTGCCCGGTGACATCCGGGCCTTGGTCGACAGCCGGGTCGTGCGCCTCGACGACGAAACCTTCGACGACAGCATCGAAGAGCTTCTGTCCGTCGTTGGGGGCATCGGCCGCCGGCCTGGCCGTGCTCCAGCCCCGGCGACGGTGCGGTTCGTCACCGACGGCCACATCGGCTTCCCGTACTCGGGTGACCAGCGTCACGTGCAGGTGGACGGGGAAACGGTCGGAACGCTGGTCAGCGGCGCCGAAACCGCCATCATGGTTCCCGCCGGCGAACACTCGGTGCGTTTGGGCCGCGGGATGCTGTGGTCACCGCCCGTCGCGGTCACGCTCGGCGGCGGCGAGACCGCGACGCTCGCATACAAGATCAGGGGCCTCGGCAAGGCGTCGCTCCGACGGATCGGGCGGTGAGGCGTGCCTTCCCGGCCGGGCGGCGGCGAAGGCAGCGAGTAGCCCTGCGAGTCAGCCGATCTTGACCTCGGTGACCATGCCGCGGACCACGTGGGACGGCCCGCCGCCACGGTCACCCAGGAGGCAGGCGAGGATCCAGGTGCCGGGGCTGAAAGTCAGCTCGGTGACGAGCGCATCACCCCGGTCGAGCAGGGGGAGGCGGACGCGGTTCGTGGTCAGGACCGGGGCGTCCGTCGGCGAGCCGGTGGGGTTGGCCAAGTAGGCCTTGGCGTCGTCGAGCGTCCTCCCAGCCTGCAGGGGCATGGCGACCATCTCGTGCATCTCCCGGCCGCGGTTCTCGAAGCGGACCCGGTGCGTCCCCGGCCGCAGCGCCCGCGGCTCAAAGGAGAAATCTCGGGCGCGGACCCGGGAGGTGGCGCTCGGCAGGTCGGCGGCGCTCCCTCCGCTGGAGACGATGAACGGGACGACGCCACCCCGGTCCAGCGCGCGGAGGTTGACCAGGTACCAGTCGCCCTCGTCGAGCCGCTGCCTGAGCGTCGCCGTCTCGCCAGGCTCGATGTCGAGCACCCCGCCGCCCCCCCGGACCCATGAGGGGACCCGGAAGCCGGACGCCGACGCCAATCGGAAGAGGCGCGCGACCTCCTCTGGGCCCTGGTTCCCGGTCACCCGGATCAGCTGGGCGTCGTGCTCCTCCACCGTGGAGTTCTTGATGTGAAAGGTGACAAGGCCGGCCCCGACGCTCGACGGGAGGCTGACGAGCAGCCTGCCGGGTTCGGGCTGGCGGAACTCGACGTCGAACCGGCGCGCCGCGTCGACGTTGCCGCCGCCGCAGGCCACGAGCCCGACTGCGCCGATCGCCAGCGCCGCAGCCAAGGCTCGAGACCGACCCCACCGGTTCATGGTCACCTTTCCAGCCTCGAGCGAGCCTGCGGGACCGTACCTCAAGCTTCCGGAGGCAGTCAGTTGGCCGGACCGCCGAGCGAGCGGCCGCCCCCCGGGGGCTCCTCAGCGGGAGCCTGGTTGACCCCATCCCCAGCTGGCGCCGACGATGCTGCGCTGCTGGAGGCTCTGGCGCTCGTCGTCAGGGACGTGCCCGTCCGGGTACGGGCCCCCTGACCTCGTGACCGGCGCGTCCTCGTCCTGGTCGGAGAACTTCACCGCGCACACCGCGAACAGGACGATCCAGATGAGCGACACGATGGCCACGCCCGTGTAGGCGGCGGTGGCCGCACCCGGGTCGCCCCGGTGCATCTCCCGGAGCAGGAGGGTCGTGTTGCGCACGAAGGGGCCGCGCCGCTCAGGGACGGCGGGGATCTCGGGCGCGTTGATCTCGGGGTCGGCCGGCAGGTAGACGGGGAAGGCCATCACCTCGTCACCCCGCTGGAGCCCGACCATGGTCTTCCACGGGCCGGTGACGGGCAGCGGCTTGTCGGAGACGTACTGTCCGGGGCCGACCTTCTCCAGGGAGGCGCCCACGGTGCCGCCACCCTGCCAGGACATGACCCCGAAGGCGGTGGCCGAGTCGGCGGCGTCGGCCGGGATCAGCTCGACGTTCACCGTGGCCCGGTCGCCGACCGGTTCCAGCCGGACGATGGCCTCCACGTCCCCCACGTTCCGGGGAAGCGGGTAGGCGAACACGGCGACCAGGGCCAGGCCGGCGGCGACCGCTGCTGCCGCCGGCACGCGGGTACCGCCGGAGACGGGCCGGCCCATGGCCACGCCCAGGACGGCGGCGGCGACGCCCGCGATCAGGGCGAGGAGCAGGGCCTTGGGGAGGCCGGAAGGCGAGGGATCGACGTCGTGGAGGAGGCCGAGGTACACGAGGTCGGCGAGCACGCCGACGGTGCCGGCCAGGGCGCCGGCCACCAGCCCGAAGCGCAAGCGGTTCTCGGTGCCGAGGAACCAGGCCGTCCCTTCGACCGCCGCCGCGGCGACCAGATAGAGGGGGAAGACGGGGATGGTCGAGTTGAACGGGCCTCCGACAAGGATGGCGATCGCGCCGCGGATGATGAGGAAGGCGAAGACCGCCTTGAGGGCGCCCCATTGGCCGAGGGCCAGCCTGCTCAGCACCAGAGAGAACCCGGCGGCGGCGGCAATGAGGATGGGCAGGTAGACGACCTGGAACTGGGGGACACCGAAGTCGAACTCGCCCTGGAAGGTGGACGTGCCGACGAGGACGGCGCCCATGACCGTGGCCAGGATCCCCCGACCGAGCAGGGTGGGATGCCCCGGCCGCGTACCCGAACGCGGTGATCGGCCTTCTCTCAACATGAGCCACAGCACGATGGTGGCGAGGGATCCACCTGCCACCAGCTGCAGATGGGTGGGGCTCCAGAGGGTCACGTCGATGCCATACGCCTCGTGCCACATGGCGTCCAGGGGGAAGGCGGCCACGCCCCCGATGCCGAAGGAGGCGAGCAGGGCGGCCGACCAGGGCACCTGCAGCCCACCGAACCGGAAGCCGACCTCGGCCTTGTCGAGGGTGGCGAAGATGATGGCGATCAGCGCGGAGTACACCAGGCCGCCGAGGCCGATCACGATCATCGTGTGGGACGGGGTGAACAGGGCTTCGTCCCGCCCGTAGTCGACGTGGAAGGCGACGTCCCAGTAGAGGCCGATGGCGGCCGTGCCGAGCATCGTCAGGCCGCTGAGGGCGCCGGCGGCGGCCCATCCGGGAAACCCCGTCCAGCGCTCGAGGCAGGTCGAGATGCGCTTGAAGAACTGCTTGACGAAGTTCTTCTCGTCTCCGTGGTCGCCGTAGCAGACGAGCACGGCAACGACGATCAGGTAGATCTGGAGAGGAGCAAAAACGTAGAACCACTGGTCCCAGGTGGTCGTGTTCTCCAGCAGCATGCTCAGCTCACCTCTCTTGTTCGGGTGCGGTCACGGTCACCGACGGTGCCGACCGCCTGGGCGGCGGTGGAGGCGGCGGACGCTCGTTCCATGGCCTGGGCCAGGGTGGCCTGGACCGAGATGGCGGCCAGCGGGCGCAGCCGCCGGAGGGCGTCGGTGACTTCCGGCCAGCGCTCCGCCGGCAATCCGGCCTCGGCGAAGGGCTTCCACACGTAGCGCTCGAAGAGCCCTACGAAGCGGGCGGCGATGCGGGCCATGTCCGCACGCAGGGCGGCGAGCTCGTCCTGCGTCGCGGGCAGCGGGATCCCGACCGCCGCCATCTCGGCGCCGACCCGCAGGAGGCTGGGACTCGGCACGCGGAACACGTCGTCCTCGGGGACGATCAGGCCGAGCTCGATGGCTCGGATGGCGATGGTGGGGTCGTCGACCGAGTCCGGGAACATTTCGACGAGCTCGGCGAGCGTCATCGTCTCGGGCTCCTCGTCGGTCCAGGGGGCGGTGAGGGCCTGCTCGAACCCGAGCACGTCGGCCAGGCTGCGACCCTCCTCCCACGCCTTGAGCAGCTCGGCGATGCCGGCCAGGGAGAACCCTTGCTGCTGGAGCTGAGCGATCAAGCGGAGCCGGCCGAGGTGACCCTCGTCGTAGTAGCCCACGCGCCCGACCAGGACGGGGGCGGGCAGGAGGCCCATCGTCTGGTAGTTCCGGACGTTGCGGGTGGTCGTTCCTGCCTTCTGAGCCAGCTGGTCGACCGTCATTCGCTCCGCGCTCGCGTCCATGTGCCGTTCACTCTACGCCCAACTGTTACATCGATTCAAGTAACATTTCCGACGGTCAGCACGGGCAAACCCGGGAAGCGTTCAGGTGGTGTCGGCCAGGACGGCTCGGGCCGCCATCCGCCCCGGCGTGCCCGCCACGCCGCCGGTGGGATTGGTGCCCGCTCCCGAGACGTACAGCCCGCTCACCGGCGTGCGGTGATCGCCGAGGGCCCGTGTCGGACGCAGGGGACCGAGCTGGTCGAGGGAGATGTCGAACACCATGGGATGGGCCCCTGGCCACCTGCCCTCCTCCTGCATCTGGTCCGGCGTCCACGTGGCGACGCCCCGAATCGAGCGGCGGAACCCGGGCGCGCGCTGCTCGACCACGTTCATGCAGGCCTCCACGAACTCATCCCGGCGGGCGACCCACCCTCCGTCGACCCGAGCGGGAGCGGACGGGCAGGCGAGGTACACCGTGTGGCCACCGGGCGGAGCGAGCCGGTCGTCGATGGCCGAGGTGGTGAAGGCGTAAAGGGGGGGAGGGAGGGGGAGACTGCCGGCCTCCGCTCCCGCCCAGCAGGCGGTCAGGTCGTCCAGGTGATCCACGTAGCTCTGGAGCCCGTTCCAGTCCCCAGCACGGGAGCTCTCATAGGGAGGGAGCCGGTCGGTGGCTACGTGGACCACGGACTGGACGACGTTCCCCCGACGAACGGCCGCCAGGTCCGCAGCCACCGGACCCTCGAGGGGTGGAGCGAGCAGCTGGAGCAGGGCGACTTGGGGGTCGAAGGCGGTGATGACGGTCGCGGCCGCCAGGCGCTCGCCACCCCCGAGCACGACCGCCCGGACGCGTCCCCCGGGCGCCTCGATCCGAACGACCGGAGCCGAGCAGCGCAGCTGCCCGCCGAGCGCCCGGAGGCGGCGGACCAGGGCGTCGACCAGCCCCTGAGCGCCACCCACGGCGTGCCACTGGCCGAACTGGTGGTACGCCGCCTGCCAGAAGGCGAACACGGCACCCCCGGCGGCGGCCGGGCCCACCCCGGCGTGGGCGGCGAACGCGGCCACCGGTCCGCGGGTGAGGTCGGATGCGAGCCAGCGGCGCAGCAGGGCGTCGTAGGGGCCGAGGACGTCCCGTATCGCCGTGAGCGGCTGCCTGCGCAGCACCCGCAGCAGGCTGGCTGCCCGGGCCGGCAGCTCCCTGCCCGTCATCTCCCCGCGGATGGCGGGAAGGATCAGCTGGATGAGCGGCTCCGCCCGCTCGATGAATCGCCGGTAGGCCGCCGCCTCGTTCCCGTCCGTTTCGGCGATCGAGTCGACGGTGGCGTCGACCGAGCGGAAGAATCGCACCCGCCGCCCGTCGGCGTGGACGGCGATCGAGAACGGGTCCATCTGCCGGTAGGTCAGCCCGGCGCCGGCCAGGTCCAGCTCGTCCGGGATATCGGTCATGTTGATCAGGTTGTGGGCGACCGAGTGCAGGTCGAAGCGGTAGCCGGGCACCGTCTCCTCCGTGCGGGCGCCGCCGCCGGGGCGGTCGAGGGCCTCTAGCACGAGGACGTCGCGCCCGGCGCGGGCCAAGTAGCAGGCGGCAACCAGGCCGTTGTGGCCGGCGCCGATGACGACGTCGGGCGGGCGGGTCAGACCACGAGCCTCTCAGGCCGGGCGGAGCTTGGCCGGCGGAGGCGCGGATGACGGGCGCGCGGAGGACGGCGCACGCCAAGATTGGCAGATCGCCCGCACGACCCGCCTCCGCCGTCGGCTGCGCGCCGCGCTCGTCGCCTCACCCGTACGCCTCCCCGTGGCCATGCTGGCCTTCGCCCTGGTGTACGGGACCGCCGGGTTCATGATTCTCGAGGGCTTCTCGTTCATCAACGCCCTCTACATGACGGCCACCACGCTCACGACGGTCGGTTTCGGGGAGATCGAGCCCCTGGGCCCGGTCGGCCGGGTGTTCACCATCAGCCTGATCGCCGTCGGCTTCGTGGCGGTGTTCACCCTCCTGGCCGTGTTGACCAGCCTGGTCGTCAGCGGCCAGCTTGGGCGGTCGCTGGCAAGGAGGGGCATGAGGAATCGGATTGAAGGCCTCAAGGACCACTACATCGTGTGCGCCTACGGCCGCGTCGGGCGGGCGGCGGTCGACGAGCTCACCAAGCAGGGCGTGGATGTGGTCGTCGTCGAGGTGGACAACGACCTGGAGCCGGACCTGGTCGAGGCGGGGGTTCCGTACGTGCTCGACGACCCCACCCGCGAAGAGGTGCTCGAGCGGGCCGGGATCAGCCGAGCGAAGGCCCTCCTGTGCGCCGTCGACTCCGACGCCGTCAACGTGTACATCACCCTGCTGGCCCGAGCCCGCAACCCCGACCTGTTCATCATCGCCCGGGCGTCCAGCCCCGAATCGGTGGAAGCCCTGCGCCGCGCAGGCACCAACCGGGTTGTGTCGCCGTACCGGCTGAGCGGGGCCCGGATGGCGAGCCTCGCCCTCCGGCCGGCGCTGCTGGAGTTCGTGGACATGGTGAGCGTCGCCCCCGACCTGCGCATCGAGGAGCTGGTCGTCGGCGAACAGTCGAAGATGGCGGGTCGGACGGTGCGGGACGTCGCCAGTCCACACCAGGGGGTGATGATCCTCGCCGTGCGCAGCCCGGACGGCCAGCTCCTCGTTCCACCGAGGGCGGACACCGGTCTCGAAGCCGGCGACTTGCTCATCCTCCTGGGCCCTGCTCCCGCCCTGACCCGCCTGGCGGAACAGGCAAGCTAGCCCGCCCTCGTGGTTCCTCCGTTCGCTAGGCATGGGTCGTCCATACCGCGCGAATACGTCGTGCTCACTGAGTAGCGTTCCCGGGGAGGGGGCGCCAGGACCGGGGATGAAGCCAGACGCGGGCGCAAACGTGTTGCGGGTCGAGGAGCTGCACGTCAGCTTCCCGTCCCCTCGTGGGCCGCTGCCCGCGGTGAGCGGCGTGGACCTGACGGTGGGATCGCGGGAGACGGTGGCCCTGGTCGGGGAGTCAGGGTGCGGGAAGACCATGACCGCGCTGGCCGTCCTCGGCCTGACCCCTCCCGAGGCGACGGTGACCGGCCGCATCATGTTCGAGGGGCAGGACGTCCGCAGCCTGCCACCCCGCCAGCTGCGACACCTTCGTGGCGCCGGGATCTCCATGGTGTTCCAGGAGCCGGTGTCGTCGTTGAACCCGGTGTTCCCGATCGGCGAGCAGGTCGGAGACGTCATCCGGGCTCACAACCGGAGCGTGTCGAAGCACGCGGCACGGGACCGCGCCGTCGAGCTGCTCGAGCGGGTCGGCATCCCCGACGCCGGCCGGCGGGCGGACGAGTACCCCCACCAGTGGTCGGGGGGCATGTGCCAACGTGCGGTCATCGCCATGGCGGTCGCCAACCGTCCCCGCCTGGTGATCGCCGACGAGCCCACCACGGCCCTCGACGTCACCGTGCAGGCGCGCATCCTGAGGGTGCTCCGCGAGGCCCAAGCCGACACGGCTGCCGCCGTCCTCCTGATCACCCACGACCTGGGTGTCGTCGCCGAGATGGCGGACCGGGTCGTGGTCATGTACGCCGGGCGCGTCGTCGAGGAGGCCGGGGTGCTTCAGCTCTACCGGAACCCGCGCCACCCCTACACCCGTGGCCTCCTGGCCAGCCTCCCCCGGGTCGACGCCGTGGCCCGGCTCACGTCGATCCCGGGCCAGCCTCCACAGCTCCACGCAGTGCCGCCCGGGTGCCCCTTCCACCCTCGCTGCGACACCTCAGCCGGCCGGGCCCGCTGTGCCGAGGAGGTCCCACCCCTGCTGGATGCGGGCCTCGCCCGCCGATCGGCCTGTCACTTCCACGAGGAGCTGGCCGCCCTCCCGCCTCCCGCGTCTCCCAGGCCCGCCGCCCACGGATCGTCGGCCCCTGCCCCCGACGAGGAGCCGATCCTGCGCCTCGACGACGTCGTTGTGCACTTCCCGATCCGGAGCAAGGTCTTCGGCCGTGTCGTCGGCCAAGTCCGGGCGGTGGACGGGGTCTCCCTCAACATGCGCCGGGGCGAGACGGTGGGACTGGTCGGGGAGTCGGGGTGCGGCAAGTCCACGACGGCCTACGCCATCATGCGCCTCCACGACGCCACCCGCGGGCGAATCCTGTTCAAGGGACAGGACCTGAGCGGGATCTCCGGACGCCACCTCAGGCGGATCCGGCGCGGCATCCAGATGGTGTTCCAGGACCCGCAGGCGTCGCTCAACCCGAAGATGACGGTGGGATCGAGCATCACCGAGCCCCTCGCCATCCACGGGTTCTCTCGCAAGCAGGCCACCGCCCGGCTGCACGAGCTACTGGAGATGGTCGGGCTCGACCGCTCGCACGCCGACCGGTACCCGCACCAGTTCTCCGGGGGGCAGCTCCAGCGGGTGGGCATCGCCCGGGCTCTGGCCCTCGAGCCCCAGGTGCTGGTCCTCGACGAGCCGGTGTCGGCGCTCGACGTCTCCATCCAGGCCCAAGTCCTGAACCTGCTGGCCGACCTGCGAGCCGAGCTGGGGCTGACGTACCTGTTCATCTCCCACGACCTGTCCGTGGTGCGCCAGGTCGCCGACCGGGTGGCGGTGATGTACCTGGGGAAGGTGGTCGAGTCGGGCCCGGCCCAGGCCTTGTTCGAGGACCCGCAGCATCCCTACACCCAGGCCCTTCTCGACGCCGTTCCGGTGCCCGACCCGGCGGGTGCGGCGAGGGACTCGCGCATCGTCCTGACCGATGAGATCCCCGACCCGGCGGACCCGCCCACGGGCTGCCGCTTCCGGACACGCTGCTGGCGGGCCGAACAGCGGTGTGCCGACGAGGCGCCCGACCTGGTCGACCGCCTGGTTTCCGGCCAACCGGTCGCGTGCCACTTCCCCGGGGCCGAGAGCTTCCAGCAGCCGAAGACGGCCGTCCCCGGCTGATCGGCCGCCGGCTCAGTGCCCCCGGTGGGCGAGCTGGGGGTCAAGGACGTCGCGCAGCCCGTCTCCCATGAGGTTGAACCCGAGCACGGCCAGGCTGATGGCGATGCCCGGGTAGACCATCAGGCCCGGGTTGGTCTCAAGGAAGAGCCGGCCCTGGTTGATCATCGTCCCCCACTCGGGCGTGGGGGGCTGGGCGCCGAGCCCGAAGAACCCGAGCGCGGCGAGGGCCAGGATCGTCCCGCCGAGTTGGAGGGTGCCGAGTACCACGATGGGGGAGATGACGTTGGGGAGGATGTGGCGCAGCATCAGCCGTCCGTCGCCCGCGCCCAGCGAGCGGGACGCCCGGACGAAGGCGCGCTCGCGGACCGAGAGGACGAGGCCGCGCATCACCCGGGCATAGGTCGCCCAGGAGATGGCGACGAGGGCGATGAAGACGTTGCGGATGCCCGGTCCGAGCGTGCCGACGATGGCGAGGTAGAGCAGGAGGCTGGGGAGGGCGAGCAGGGAGTCCACGACGCGCATCACCACCCCGTCCACCCAGCCGCCGATATAGCCCGACACCAGGCCGATCAGCGTGCCGACCAGCATCACCGACAACGTGGCCAGGGCGGCGATGCCGAGCGACCAACGAGCGCCGACCAGCAGCCGCGACAGGACATCGCGCCCCAACTCGTCCGTGCCGAGGAGGTGGTCGCGACTCGAGCCCTCGAGGCTGCGCAGGGGGTCGATCACGGTGGGGTCGTGCGGGGCGATCGCCGGAGCGAAGATGGCGGCCAGGGTCAGCAGTAGGACGATGGCCAGGCCGCTGGCGGCCAGCCTGTCGGACACGAACTGGCGGAAGGGATTCCTCCGCTCTCCGGCCTCCACCGCTCGGGTGGTGGGGGCGGTCGTGGGGGCGACGGTGGTGGTCATCGGGCGTTCACCCGCCCGCCAAGCCGCACCCGCGGGTCGAGGCGGGTGTAGAAGAGGTCGACGGCCAGGTTGACGACGACGAACACGGTCCCGGTGAACACCACGAACCCGGTGACGACCGGATAGTCCCGGGAGAAGACGGCGTCGACGACGTACTGGCCCACGCCCGGCCAGGCAAACACGGTCTCGACGATCACCGTTCCGGTGACGAAGCCGGCGAGGATCAGCCCCGCCACCGTGACCACCGGGATGAGAGCGTTGCGCAAGGCCAGGCTGAGCACCACCCGCGGGGAGGACACCCCCATGGCTCGGGCTGTCCGGATGTAGGGCTGGGAGAGCACGTCGAGGAGGCTCGACCGGGTGAGGCGCATGGTGGTGGCCATGGTGGCGAGCGTCAGCGTGAGGATGGGAAGCACCATGTACTCGGGGCCCCCCTTGCCGGCCACGGGTAACAGTCCGAACTCGATGGCCAGCACGATGATCAGGAGGTAGGCGAGGGCGAACGAGGGCACCGACTCGAACATGAGCGCGGCGGCCCGCGAGAGATGGTCCCCCAACGAGTTGCGGCGGAGGGCAGCGGCGATCCCGAACGCGACGGCGACGAGGACCGATGCGGCAAAGGCGGGAAGGGCGATCTCCAGCGTGGAGCCGAGGCGGGCGCTGATCTCCTCGCGAACCGGTTTGCCGCTCCTGAAGGAGATCCCGAGATCGCCCCGCAGGGTGTCAGCCACGAACGTCGCGTACTGGATGAAGAAGGGATCGTTCAGCCCGTGGCGCTCCCGGAACTCCTCGATCTGCTCTCGAGTGGGCGGTTCGTCGAGCTCGCGGTTGAGGATCACCTGGGCCGGGTCGCCGGGCGACACCGACGACAGGGTGAAGGCGAACAACGACAGCCCCAGCCACGTGGGGATCAGTAGGAGCAGGCGGCGTGCGGCGTAGGTCAGCATCGGCTGGCTGGCACCGTGGGCGCGACCAGCTCCGGCTGTCAGTTCCGGAGGAAGACCGTGCGCCACCTCTGGTTCGTGCTGGAGGGGTGCGGCTCGAAACCGTTGACCTTGTTCTTCAGGGCGTACACCCGGTAGCCGCCGGCGAGGACGACCCCGCCGATCTCGTTGTCGACCAGCTCGTGCATCGCTTCAGCACTCTTGCGCTTCAGCTCGGTGGGGTCGGTCTCGGTGAGGATGGCGTCGATCATGCTGTCGAACCTCGTGCCCGCCCCCGGCGCAATGATGGCGTTGTTGGCGCCGCCGCCCGCCTGGGAGTACCAGCGCAGGGCGATCAGAAAGGCCGGGTTGCCGTCGTTCTGGTTCGGCTGGGAGATGTCCAGGTCGAAATCGCCGGACGTCTGTGCCGCCCGGTAGCCGCCCGCGTCCAGCTGGGCGATCTGGGCGTCGAACCCGACTGCCCGCAGCTGGGCCTGGACGAACTCCGCATGAACCAGATCCAACCGGTCGTAGATGATCCTCAGCCGGAGGGGCTGGCCGTCCTTGGCGCGCACCCCGTCGCCCTGACGGGTCCACCCCGCCTGATCAAGGAGGCGGTTGGCCTCGTTGCGATCGAAGGGGATGCCCCTCACCATGTTGGCGAACGGGCCGAGCACGGCGGGGGGTTGCACGTGAGGGATCGGCTCGGCGTTGCCCCCCAGCACGCCCCGGACGTAGGCGTTGCGGTCGATGGAGTGGGCGACGGCGCGCCGCAGCACGGGATCGTTCAGCAGCTTGGGTTCACCGCTGGCCGTGCGGCGGGCGATGTAGAACATGTTGGTGAAGCCGACGGGGGCCTTGGCGATCTTGACGTCCGGTTGCGCCGACACGCTGTTGAGGATGTTCAGCGGGATGTCGGTGATCATGTCCACTTCGTTGTTGCGAAGGGCCAACGCCCGGGTGGTGTCGTCCGGGTAGAACCTGAAGGTGATGCGGTCGAGGCGGGCGGGCGGGCCCCAGTAGTTGGGGTTCCTGACCACGACCAGCTCCTGCTCGGGCGTGTAGCGCTCCACCTTGAAGGGCCCGGTGCAGACGCTGCCCAGGACGTTGTTGAGGGGGTCACTGCCCGGCTTCAACACGACCGTCGAGGGGTGGTTGATCTGCTCGATGAGCCGGAGGTTGGGGACCCTCGGGGTGACGTCGATGGAGCGGTCGTCGACGATCTTCGTGGAGTCGGGGCCGAGGAACCCGGTTCCGATGGATGGAGCCTGCACCGTGTAGTCGACCGAGTACTTCAGGTCCGCCGACGTGACCGGCGTGCCGTCGGCGAACTTGACACCGTCAACCAGGGTGAAGCGGAACGTGTTGTTGCCGATGTACTGGGCCCGGGTGGCCATGGGGACGACGGAGAAATCTGGCGCCAGCTGCACGAGCGTGTCGCACACGTCGGCGTTGAGCGGGTAGTTGGGCTTGCGCTTCTTGTCACCCTCGGAGGCGTCGACCCACGGGTCTTTGGCGTAGCCGACGCGCAGCTCCTGGGGCCCCGAGGGCGCCGCCGCTTGGTCGCCGGTCTGCCCGGGCCCAGCGGTCGTCGGCTCCTCGTCGTCGCCGCCACACCCCGCAGCGACGAGCGAGAGGGCGAGCAGGCCGACCAGGAGGCGCAGTCGGCGGTGCTTACCGAATGCAGTCTCTCCCGAGTGCCGTGACCGTCCCATGACGTTCCCCCTCCCATCCGCCGCCGGTCGTGCAAGACAGGCGCGATGTTGCACCTATCGCCGAGACAGTAGGCGCGCGCATGGGGGTGGGCAACGCGGTGGCGGACTCAGACGAGCGACGAGGCGAGATCGCGTAATGCGGCCAGCGCCGGAGACCGCGGGTCGTAGTCGATCGGAGACGCTCCGTCCCTGTCGGCCGCTCGTACCGCTCGGTCGTCGGGAATGGCGAGGTCGGGGTCGGCGCCGAGCTCTTCCCGGATGAAGGCGAGGTCGTTCCCGTCCGCCACCTTGTTGGCAACCACGATGCGGCGCGTGATGCCCTTCTGGGCCGCCATCTCGAGCAGCCTGCGGCCGACCTCGACCGAGCGCGGGTAAGGCTCGACGACAACGACGAGGGTGTCGATCTCGCTCTTGTCTCCCCGGGCCACCGTCATGACCCCTCCGCCGAGGTCGACGACGATCACGCGGCCCGGCTTGTCCTCCAGTTGGGCGAGCAACTGCCCGGCCGAGAGACCCCCTCACCCGGGGCGGAACTGGTCGAACTTCCGCACCTGTACCAGCCGGAGGCGTTCACCCGCATCGGCGGCGAAGCGGTCGACGATCTCCTCCATGGGCAAGGCGATGGCGGGACCGTCGGGGAGCAAGGCCTCCCGAGCAGATACGAGCTCGTAGGTCCGCTCGACCCCCAGGCCCAAGGAGATCCCGAGGTTGGGGTTCTCGTCGGCGTCAACGGTGAGGACGTCGAGCCCGTTCTCGGCCAGCAGTCGAGCCACGACGCCGGCCACCGTGGTCTTGCCCGAGCCGCCCTTACCGGCGACGGCGATCTTCGTCACCGCGCTCCCTCCTTGTCCTTGTGATCCTCAGCCCTTGGTCGCGGTCGCAACCGGGCGGCCAGCCCCTGCAGCGCCGGCCAACAAGTCGGCCAGCTTCGCCACCGCCTGCTTGGCGGGCGAGTCAGCGTGAACCGTGACGAGCGGCCGACGCTCCCGTTCCGCCCGCTGGACGTCGGGGTCGTTGGGCACCGACACCCACAGGGGGACGGCGAGATCGTTCAGCCCGGCCTCGACGTAACTCTCGTCCTCCGAGGACGCCACCTTGTTCGCCACCCCGACCAGGCGGATCCCCTTCGGCCAGCGGCCCATCTCCACGAAGCGGCGAGCGGTCAGGATCGACTTGGCGAACGGTTCCACCACGAGCACCGCCGTTCCCGTCGTGCCCACGAGGCCACCGGCGACCTGGACGGTGCCGCCCTGGAGGTCGATGACGGTCCACCCATCTTCCTGGTCGAAGACGCGCGAGATGGTGTTGAAGGCGATCGTTCCCGACCAGCGGTCGAAATGCTGCTCCCGGCGAAGCTCGTACTCCTTGAGGCGGGCGTCGGCGTTGCCGATCTGGAGGAAGCGCACCCCCCGGGGGCCTTCGCGGGAGCACCGGTCCACGATCTGCGCTGGGCTTCCGTCGAGTCGCCACCCGCCGTGCTCGCGCACGGCCATGCCCCGCAGCGACCACTCGTCCTCGGTCGGCAGGCCGAGCACCTGGTCGAGACCGGGAACGGTGTCGGCGTCGATGGCCACGACCGGCTCGCCCCGCTTGGCCAGCTCGGCGCAGAGGAGCCCGGCGAGCGTGGACTTCCCCGACCCGCCCTTGCCCAGAAACACAACCCGCACCAGGTGCACGCTAGGAGCAGGTGTGACCATGGTCAATGGGGAAATAGAGCGGGGGACGAACCAGAGACCACCTGTTTTGGTGCCGGTCTCCCGTCTGGGTGCCGCGCTCGCCATAGTGTCTGAGCAGCGATGAGCCCGACGCCGGTCCTCGAGATCTCCAACCTGGAGGTGACCTTCCGGACCGAGTCGGGGCTGGTCCATGCGGTGCGCGGCGTCGACCTGAGCGTCGAGGAGGGCGGCGTGCTCGGCGTCGTGGGCGAGTCGGGCTGCGGCAAGACCGTCACCATGCTGGCTGCCCTCGGCCTGCTCCCCCGGAACGCCACAGTCAAAGGATCGGTCA